>DAONDQ010000090.1:0-11852 GCA_035402645.1 Candidatus Cloacimonadota bacterium
CTGTGGTACCGTTGTATGCATATTCATAATGCCAATCAGCCCAGCCGAATATATACTTGTTGTATTTCCCGATGTCTTCGTAAAAATGCTGATTGTATTCAATATTGGTATAATTCCACCTGAAATAGATATTATCATAGATATCGTCAGAATGAATCGAGATCAGGTTATCCTGGGTGGCAAACTGGAATGAGTATTTATACCTGGGACCGGTCAGATGATTCCCCTCTCCATCAATTGCCGGATATTCCACTGCTTCACCGGTTGCGTAGTTCTTATAATCATTCTCGATATCATGACCTTTCTTCATGTTATTCAGGTATCCATAGATCAAGCCTGCTTCCACAACTGGAAAAATATAGGCTGTGATTGCCTTCTTATTTGCATAGAACTGACCCGCGCCGGGAACGAGTGCTGACATGACCATGGCGAGTTTGGCGTTCTTCTGCTTATAATTGACTTTTATGATATCATTCTTCAACTGCTCATCATTATTGATCAAATCCTGTGCAAACAGTGTCCATGTAAAGATAAGCAACAGTGAAATAAGGATTAATCTCTGCATCATGGTCTCACTCCTTTTACTTTTCAACTGCAATTTTAAAGCGAACCTTATGACCTGAGCATTCAGCAGTGCATAGATAGACACCGGAACTGCATTTGGTCATGTCGATATATTTTTCTGCATGATAGGAATCACTCTTGGGAACAACAACTGATTGCATCAGCTTCCCTGAGATATCGTAAATCTTCAGATGGGCATCTGCTATCATGTGTTCTGTATGAATCCTTGCATAGCCTTTCGTGATCGGGTTGGGATAGATGTATGCTGTAAAACTTCCCGAATCGGAAGGTAAATCCACTGAATTACGGTAAAAGCCTGAACCCTGGTTACGATATCCATTCCATACGATGGGATTTGTATCGAAACCGCTCATATAGGAGGTGAAAACATTTCCATTCAGGTCTGAATAGGCATTATACAATCGATGTGAGGCTGTTTCGTAGAACAATTCATAAGGCTTTGAATCTGAATTCCAGAAGAAACTCAGACTGTCGTTCCGTGCACCATCCCGGCTGATTGCAAAGAAACCACCTCTGTCATCGGGGTATAGGAAGCAAAGCAGATCCGGGAAATTCACGATATAAGGATAGCCATAAGGGGTGAAGGCAACATGATCATAAAGATATGGAAAACCGGTTTTCATGACGCCATCGAGATCAAAGGCAAAGCAGGTCTGGTTGGCTGCGAAAGTGATGTAAAATTCTCCATCGGAAGACTTGCCGATTGCCAGTTGTGTGGGTTTCTTAGCAGTATAATCTTTCGTCTTCAGGATAAGAGTCTGTTTTAGCATATCAAAACGGTAAAGATTTCCTTCATCGCTCATCAGGAAAAGCAAATTGGGTTTGGCAAGGTCAGAATTCCTAAATCCAATGGGTTCGTACTGGCTGAAATGACCGGTTAAATGATATTGATCTACGATGGTAAGGTTCCCGTCCTCACCGATATCCAAATAATACAGGATATCATCTGAAAGTGCATAAATGTAATTGTAATAACCAATAATACGGGCATGAGGAATATCGATGGAAGAATACAGGGATGTTTTATCCAACGGATCGACTTGTACGGAATAGAGTTTTTCCTGTCCCGGGATCACGCAAATCTGCCCGTAATACAGCGGAGCATCTGTGATCAGCGAATCAGGAATAGAGAAAGACTGTGTCTGGAAACCTTCCCACCAGTGAACCGTATTACCCGAAACGATTGAGTATTCGCCGAGACCATCCTGGTCAATATCCGATGTCACGATGGGCTGAAAAATTTCATTTGTTTCATATGCAACGGATCCATACAGATTCTGCCAGGAATCAACATGCTGGGGGACATCGTATTCGTGGGTCATATATTGTATATTATCGGAAGAAATGATGGGCAGGTCTGTGCCGTATATCTCTCCTGCCACGATTGGACCGAGTGCAAGGAGATTCTGATATGTTCCTAATTTCGTCAAACCAGACCAAACTAATGAAGATATACTGATCTGCATGAAATTGGTTGGAATACTATTGATGCCGATGGCATAAATTGATGGAGCATCATGATTCGACAACAACGGAGGATCCGAGATCGAAGACAAGGTTTGTTTCCATGGTATATTCGACCAATTATCGAAATATCCGTCTGAATCAATTATGGGGCGGTACTTGAAGAAATATTCGTATGGAGTGCCTGTCCAATAGTAGGAATAAGGATTCCCAATATCGGGTAGACCATCCGCCTCGAAGACCTGGATACCACGGTGCGAATGAATGGTATTTACGCTGTTATTCGCGTAATTGGAAACGAATTCACCATCGGAAATCGTTCCTGAATGATAGATCACATCATCATCGATATGCCAGGCGAGAATGCCGCCGCCAATAGCTGGATGATCAAAATACTGACTGGGTGATGCACCAACCCAGGAGGGCAGTAAATAATCATATTCATAACTGGGAGTATAGAGATTATCTGCAGCAGGAGTCGGTGCAAGGATGACTCGCTTATTTGGTGAATCGTGATTCGTCGGGTCGTTGGGATCAATGCCGATGAAATAGGTTCCACCGTCATTATCCGGATCAACGGAACGATTCTCGAGAAGTACATACTCGCTATTGGATATTGGTATCTTCACAAAATACGGCTTGGGATTTGCAGACTCAAACTTGGATTCAGCAGCCTTCAAATCAAAGAGAGTATTATCCCCTACTTCAGATGCATCCAGCAAAATCCCTCTTTGCCTGAAATCCTGTTCAAACATCTTGATCCTTGACCAGGCACCAGGTAAGGCAGGGAGAATACCTTCTACAGCATACACGCTGTTGTTGTCACCCTGCAGAACGATTTGGCTGCTTCCACCACTGTCCATGATGTCGAAGACACCTACTTCAGGTTGGAAGGTTCGGACATTATAAAGATCGACCAGTCCCATGGAGTGTCCAAATTCGTGAGCATAAACACCATTCAGTGCGCCATAACCAGTGACATAACTGGATGAATCGGACTGTGAGATTTGAATATCCTGGGTGATGGCTTCCGGAACGTTGCAGGCGTGGGAAATGGTGACTGTTCCGTTGTCGACGATTGCCTCTTTACCTGTTGCTACGTGGATGTAGAAGGAAGGAATATCGCAGGGTGTATCACCGAGAACATCATGCTGCCAGTCAGAACCTGCATGGATGATCATATAGTGGTCATATTGGGAAAAATCGATTTCCGGATCGAGTGAATCGGCAAGTTCAAAGGATGCTTTGAAATATTCTTCCATCCTTGATAAAAAGAGACTTGAACTTGCATTCGCCGGGCTGTAGTAGCTCATTTTATTGGGAAGAGTGTAGGCAGTACCGTCATGAGGCCAAATATCGTAGGAAAGATTGAAACTCCCAAGGCTTGCCGCCAGATAATACAGGCGCAATGCCTCTAAATTCGCTTCATAGTAACGTTTATCGTGTGGTGGTGCACCGATGGTAATCTTATAGGATGAATCCGCCTCCAGTTGAAATGTGCCGTCTCCGGTGGTATACGGATCATCGGGGGATTCCCGGACAAAGTCAACCATGAGTACGAGCAGCTTCTCGTGTGCATTTCTCCCATGTTGTATGATGGGAGCATTGCCGTTCATGAGAAGTTCTTCAAACGGATGATGCTTGGGAGGTTTCGGAATGATTCCGGCTTTTTCCAAATGAAGATTGGAAGAAGAAAAAGCATACGTGGTCATGCACAATGACATGACCACGAGTATCATGAAACCTTTGAACATAGTGATTTGTTTAATTAAAACTCTACGCCTAATGAGAAAGTCTTATTGTAATCGACCAATTGTCCGGTCTCAACCATACCAAAGTCAAAGAAGACCTTGTAGCGATTGGAGAATGTATATTGGAATCCAACACCAAAGCATGGACCCTTCACGCTGCCGGAATTATCATAGATATAACCGCCGCGAACAGTTAAAAGGTTCATGTATGCGTATTCACCACCAACATTGTAGATGGGATCATCACCTTTCCAGCCGCTGACGAGTCTTTCGAAAACTGGGTCTCTATTTGCCAGTGATTTGTTAATATCGAAAGTACCAGTGAAACGGTTCATGGGAGAATCGAGAATGCGATAGGCAGCACCCATACGCCAGTTCATGGGTAATGGATCGGCTTGCGCTTCATTCACATAGGTAAGGTTTGGACCAACATTCTGTAAGTTCCAGCCGAGATCGAGCCTGGGAATGAACGCATCCTTGAATTTGAGGGCGATATCGAAAGCATAGGAACTTCCGCTACCTTTAACATTGGTACCTGTTTCACCCGTTTCTGTGGGAGCCAGTTTACTGTAAATGTATTTGAAATTCAAGCCACCGGCGAGTTTTTCTGTGATCAGGAATCCATAAGAACCGGTTGCGGCGAATTCATAGCTTTGGAAGTTTCCATGAGATTGACCGCTCTCATCTGTTTTCTCCTGTTCTCCATAGTTCATATAAATCACATTGAACCCGACTGTTCCGATACCTTCAAAATATTGATCCCAACCAAGATATTCATAGTATATATCATTGATATCAGCGCTTTGCAGCCAATTGGAGTGCATCAGCGCAACTTGGCTTTTCTTATTGAATGCGAGAGCGGCAGGATTCCACCAGCCGGCAAAAGCATCATCAGATTTGGCAACATAGGCATTTCCCATACCACCGGCATTGGAGCCCGGTTCAATGAGCAGGAATAACACGGTTGCCTCTGATACTGCATGTAAGGAAACAGGCATCAGGATCGCCAGGAAAAGTGCGACAATAATACCTTTGTATATCATGCTGAGAGAAGTCATCTTTCCTCCACTTTTTTATTAAGAGATAGTTTAGATAATCTCCATTTCTTTGCAATACATTTTTTTCAGGTTACCGACACGTTATCGAAATTCAAACAGAGTTATAGAATTGAAAAAAAGTGGAACATAACAATAGAACTTTAATAAGCCCCCTATGTTTATATGGTGCCGAAGGCCGGACTCGAACCGGCATGGACTAATGCCCGGTGGATTTTGAGTCCACTGCGTCTACCAATTTCACCACTTCGGCATGCGTCGTGTTTATTGAGCGTATGCAGGAGTGTCAAGAACTTTTTCTGTTTCCGTATCATACTCTGACGGCTTCCATTCAATGCTGTGAGCCTATCCTTCCATGAATCAAGAAGTTCCCGATCATTGCCTACATCGGAACGACACACTCTTCACAACTTGCCAGCCCAGGCTTCAAGACAGCAATCACATCCTCAACCGACCTCGATGTCGTCAGTATCTCCTTGATCCCGGCATCCGAAAGCGCTTTCGCCAAAGTCTGGAGTATGTACAATTGAATGGTGGGATTCTCCTCGGGGGTCAGGATGAAGAACACCAACGAGACCGGTTTCCCGTCCATGCTGTCCCAATCCAATCCCTGGTCATTGCGGACGAAGATGATGTGCGGCTGGGACAGATCCTTCAACCTGGCATGAGGGAAGGCTACTCCATTTCCCAATGCGGTTGACATCTGCTCTTCCCTACTCTGTATCTCCTGGAGGACATGTTCCGGGGATAATTTCAATCTGGCTGCGATTTCATTCCCCATACCCTCGATGAGTTCCGACCTTGTAGAGTAATTCCGATTCAGGAACACCGAATCCACGTTGAAGAGAACATTCAGCAGATTCTGACGCTTCCTTGAGAGATTATAGGAAAGCCATGGTCCGATAATGATCGTCGTCAGTATCGATGCCACCACAATACCGATGAAGATGGAGTCAGTGATCAATCCGCTCGATAATGCCAATAGCGCCACGATGATATGCATTTCACCACCTGCAGTATGACAGATGGCGATGGTCGCAAGATTCGACTTATTCTGCCCTGATATCCGTGCACCTACATAGGCTCCTGTAAAACGAGCCAATATTCCGATGGCAAGGAAGAATAAGACCAATCTCCAATCAAAACTGCGGACTATATCCAAATGCAAACCGATATTGGCAAAGAATATGGGGACAAATACTGAATGAACAAGCCTGTTGATGACATGCCTGTCATTCTGTGAAAAATGCTTGGATTCACCCAGGATGATTCCTGCGATGAAGAAACCGAATAATGAGTGTATCCCGATTTGCAGGGTAAGTGCTCCAAAGATCATGCCTACTATGAAGATGAAGGAAGTCTTCAGACCCGTGTCACCACCGAATTTCTCATGTACAAAAGCCATTGCCTGATTAACGAGTTTACGAAATAGGGTGAAACTCAAAACCGTAAATGCGATGGTCAGAATGATCAGTTTAAAAACAGACAGGAAGGAGAAGACCGATTGCCCGAATATACCGAGAATGATGGTGAAGATCACCCAACCGACCACATCATTGAGGGTAAGGGCAGAAATAATGAGAAATCCCGTATCGGTCTTGAGGATATTCAAATCATGCATGATCCTCACGACTACCGGTAAAGCGCTGATAGTCATCGTCACTGCAATGAAGCAGCTGAAGATGAATCGCTTTGACGGATCAACGAGAAAGATATCCGGAAGCAGGTATGCGGGTATAATAACGATCAGGAAGGGAATGATCATATCACTCAAAGCTATGATCGAAGCCTGCCCCTTCTGTTTCCAAATCCGGCTGAAATTTACATCCAAACCCGTTTCCATAAGAAGATAGAAGTTCCCCACCCAGGCGACTGTCTCGAGCATTGTGGACTGGATGGCATCTTTCGGGAAAAGGATGGATTGATATTGGGGAAGGTATTTACCGAAGATGGCAGGTCCAAGTATCAAGCCTACAAGGACTTCTCCGGTTACGGATGACTGCTTGAATCTTGCCAGAAGTTGTCCGGCAAGTTTGCTCAAGCCTAATAGGAGGGCAAACTGTACGAGGAATATGAGTAAGTGATGTTCACTCAGGAAACTGATAGGGATACTCCTTCATTTCAAAACAATGCCCGGAACAGGTTCTCCATCCCGGGCACAGTTATATCACTTATTTGGCTTGTGCGCCTAATTCCATACCCTTCTTGATTGCTTTTAGATTCAAATCCAAAAGACCAGGGTTCTTGGCTTTCATGAAAGAATTCAAATCCTCTTCCATGGTTTCATAGCTCACAATACCGGTAGCTCCAATGATCAGACCAATGGCGATCATATTGAGCACTTTCATATCTCCGATTTCATTGGCAATCGCCGACATGGAGACATTGATGAATCTCACATCATCCCTGTCCAGTCCACGCGGACACATGTCTTCATTGGCTATGATCAGTCCATTGGGCTTCACGCTCGGACCGAACTTATCCAGTGAAGGCTGATTGAGGGCAACGAGAATATCTGGGAATGAAATGATGGGTGAAGCGATAGGTGCTTCTGAAATAACAGTGGAAACATTCGCTGTTCCGCCTCTCATTTCCGGACCATAGGAGGGAAGCCATGATACATTCTTGCCTTCCTTCATTCCGGCTTTGGCAAGGAACTTACCGATTGTAAGGGCGCCTTGTCCACCAAATCCTGCGCATATGATCTCTGATTTCATTTCACTTCCTCCGTATTGCCTTTATCTACAAAACATCCAACCTTGAAGAAGGGAAGCATGTTCTCTTTAGCCCACTCACGTGATTTAAGAGGGTCGATTCCCCAGTTGGTCGGACATGTGGAGATGAATTCAACGAAAGTGAATCCTCTTTCTTCTTTGTTATATTTGATAGCCTTCGCTACTGCTTTCTTTGCCTTGATAATATCGGCAGGAGTCAGCAGGGAGACTCTTTCGACATAGTAGGGAGCCACCAGGGTAGAAAGCAATTCCGCCACCCTGATAGGGTATCCAACATCTTCCACTTTTCTGCCGTAAGGCGAGGTAGTGGTCTTCATATTGGGTAACGTTGTCGGTGCCATCTGTCCGCCTGTCATTCCATAGATCGCATTATTCACGAAGAACACGCTGATATGCTCACCACGATTGGCAGCATGGATGATCTCGGCAGTTCCGATCGCAGCCAGGTCACCATCACCCTGGTAGGTGAAGACATGCATGTCTGGTCTGGCTCTCTTCATTCCGGTGGCAACCGCAGGAGCTCTTCCATGAGCAGCCTGTGCCATATCAAAATCGAAGAACATATAGGCGAATACAGAACAGCCAACGGGGGCAACACCAGTCATCTGGTTCTTGAGTCCCATTTCATCGATGGCTTCAGCAATCAGCCTGTGAGCGACACCATGAAGGCATCCGGGACAGTAGGTAAACTGTACGTCACGTAACGAATCCGGTCTTTTTGCGATTACTTCCATCATATCCTCCTATAGAATCTCTTCGATTTTTTGTTTTACTTCATCGGGAGTAAAGACGATACCACCGACTTTACCGAAGAAATCAACAGGTACTTTGCCATTGACGGCGATTTTCACATCGTCAAGCATCTGACCAAGATTCAATTCAAAAACGATGACTTTCTTCACATTCTTTCCAATTGCATTCGTGACAGCTTCATAGGGATAAGGCCAGCATGTGACTGGACGAATCAAGCCAATGCTCCTGCCCTCATCCTTCAAATCATTGATCGCAGATTTCACGATTCTGGAAGCAGTACCGAAAGCAACACAGAGGATCTCGTTATCATCAGAAACATTGTATGCTTCATGACGAACTTCGTGCTTCTCTATGTAATCATACTTCTGTCCGAGTTCATTCACATGTTTCTCCAATACCTTGGGATCGAGTTCCAGTGAATTGATCTCATGATGATGACGGCTTGGACCATCAACATTCGGACAAATGCACCATGATTCATGCTTATGTTCAATATCCCTGAGTTCTTCTGCTGATTTGTCTTCCTTGAATTCCACCGGTTCCATCATCTGCCCCAGCATACCATCTGCCAGGATCATGACCGGATTGCGGTATTTATCTGCCAGGTCGAAGGCTTCTCCAGCCATATCGGCAAATTCCTGCACAGAACTTGGAGCAAGAACGATCAGGCGATAATCACCATGACCACCACCTTTGGTAGCCTGGAAATAATCAGCCTGAGAGGGTTGGATATCCCCGAGACCGGGACCGCCGCGCTGCACATTAATAATTACTGCAGGCAGTTCAGCACCGGCAATATAGGAAATTCCTTCCATCTTCAAGGATATTCCTGGTGAAGAGGAAGATGTCATGACACGCTTTCCGGTTCCGGCAGCGCCATACACCATGTTGATGGCAGCCACTTCGCTTTCAGCCTGGAGGAAGGTGCCATTTACAAGCGGCATCTTCTTTGCCATGTACTCGATAAGTTCACTTTGGGGAGTGATGGGATATGCAAAATAGAGACGGCAACCGGAGCGGATTGCTGCTTCGGCGACGGCTTCATTTCCTTTCATCAATACTTTTGCCATGATTCACTCCTCACTTTTCCACTGTGATCGCCACATCCGGGCAAGTTGTGTAACACATCTTGCATGCGATGCAGGCGTCCTGGTTAAAACATTCAGCGTAATGGTAGCCTTTGCTGTTGATGTTCTCGGAAAATCGAATGATCTTCTTCGGACAGGCATCAATGCAAAGACCGCATCCCTTACAATAATTCGGGTCAACAGTCATTTTGGGCATTGTATTCCCCCTTTTTTTAATTTTTTCCTATTTTCATTAAATCAATAGTGAGGTGTTTTGTGTCAACTGAATTATGGAAGAAATTGGTTGTACCCGATGGTTACGCTTTGCTACTTTCTTTCGTAATACACGAGATATTCTATATTTCCCTCTTGGTTGATTCCTTTTACAGCCAAAGACCAACATCCTGCTGACATCATTACTTCCGTAATCTTAAATGAAGGAGGAAGATCCCTTGTAAAATCCTGGATTAAAATCCCTTTTTTAACATCAATTATGTAAGCTTTCTGTGAATCTGCGAATAGTACTCTGAGAGAACTGTCCTTTTCAGCAATGGCAAGAAGAGGAGCATGAATTTCAGCAGAAATAGCTCCATTGTTTAAATCCACAATTATAAATGCTGATTTTGAAATATCACATAATATGCAATAATCCTTATCCCATTTAAATTGCTTATAAAATCCTATATTAGGCAAATGTGCAATTAGACTGCCATCTTTAGATAACAGCACAAATCCACTAATTGCAGTTCGATTGGAATATAAAATGAAGATATTATTCTTGTAGGGTACATCAAACACACCTTCGATACTTGTTGCAGAAGCATCAATACTGGTCGGTTTTCCTCCAATGATTTCACCTTTCATATCGACAAAAGCATAATCAAGCGTTTTATCGGTAGTTTTTACAAACAACCATTTACACTGGTCATTTTGATATTTTTCAGTTGAATAGTATGTCATTTCGTTCAAAGATTTTGGTAAAAATATCTCTTCACCATTCAGTCTTTTCATTACATAGCGTTGGGATTTTCTATCTTTTAACAATATATCCTTATTACTATTAAACTGAAAGCCAATCTGTGTTTTCCCTGGTTCCTCGCTTTCAAACAGATTTTTGTCGCTCAGATAAGTGAGTTTGGAAGTCTCCCAAGCAGTTTGATGTTTAAAATAATCGAATAGGCTGAGTTTTTTGTTTTTCTTATCCCAAAATAAACGCAGTCCTATCCACGGAGGGGAATCAACTTTACAACAAACAGCAAAATGCTGGCTTTTATCCTGTAAGATATAAGGCATGGAATCTGATGCTGAATGTACATAATCTGCAGCATTTCTATTGATATCATAAACAGGGAAAGCATGAAGACTGAGCCCGATCAATAACAATAACATGAATAGAAATAAACTGTACAGCTTACCGTTCATTTTCCCTCCTATCTTTTGGCTTCACCTATATCGGTTATCTCGAAACAAATGTCAATAATAAACCTGACTGCTACTCGCTAATCTACAATATTATATATAATCGTATCGAATCATCTTATTCGATTTTTCTGCAACATAAAATTGACAGCTCTTTTCCAATCAGGTATGAGTAAGAAATATCAAAAGGGGTGGATATGAACTATACACTTTTCATTCAGATGGCATTGGATTATATCGAAGACCATTTGCGGGATGAAATGGAACTCGAAGATATTGCTGATCATGCGAGTTTCTCACTCTTTCATTTTCATCGTATATTCTCGAATATCACCGGCTGGACCATGAAGGATTACATCCGCACACGCCGATTGTCTGAGGCAGGAAATGACCTGTTATTCACCGATGAGTCCATTCGAGATATATCACTGCGCTATCGGTTCGAATCACAGGAAGCGTTCACAAGGGCATTCAAGAAGCAGTTCAATGTCACTCCCGGGAAGATCAGGAATATGAAAGGCAGTTTTATATATACCAAACCTTATAAGCTCATGAGCCATAAAAACAAAAAAGGAGTAACCATGAAACCACGTATCGTTAAACTGGAAGCAATGACCGTTGTGGGTTTGAGTTGCCGTTCCACCATGAAGGAAAACACCATTCCGCAATTGTGGGATGCTTTCAACAAAATATGCGGAGATATCAAGAATCCTGCGGGAAAAGACTTCGCACTGGGTATCTGCCCATATGTGCAGATGGACAATTTTACTGAGAATGACTCATTCGAATATCTGGCTACCATACCAGTCTCAAAAGTGGAAGATCTGAGAAATGGACTGAAGTCACATGTGATTCCGGCAGCCACTTATGCTGTCTTCACGCATAAGGGACCATTGAATAACCTGCATGAGACGTACGAAATGATCTTCAGTACCGGTTTGGAAGGTTATGAGATGGCTGAAGCAGACCAGATTGAGTGGTATGGAGATAAGTTCAAATTCGGAAAACCTGATAGCGAGTTTG
>DAONDQ010000091.1:0-11793 GCA_035402645.1 Candidatus Cloacimonadota bacterium
GCTCATCTCCATAATTGGTAGATTTAAGTTTTGCATTCGCTGTTGTATTTTTAGCGGATCATCAAGAACAGCCGTTACAATATAGAAATATTTATTGCTGATAGTATCCAAGTACGTATGTTCCGGATAAGTAATCCAAGCAACATTGTTTTCCGGTGAAGGAGTAAAGTTAGGATTAGTACTGCGATAGACTCCGTATCTATCACAGACAGTTGAATAATTCCAATGCATTAATACCTGGCTCATACCTGAGCGTATAATGGTTATATCTGTTATCGGCGGTAAATACACCCAGATAATTTGGAAGGGTCCATAGATGTTGTTGGTTTCATTGCTTTCTGTTACATACTGATCTGTGTCTATCTGAAGCCATGAATTCCACGTACCGGCTCCGCTTGGAAGCGGATTCGTCACAGTAAAAGTAAAATCTGTGGGCAAACCGGCAACCAGGGAAGTGACTGTTATCCATTGATTTCCTGCAAGGTGGGCTGTTGGAGCAGTTGTCCTGCTTTCGTAGTAATCAAGGAAGTTGCTTGCTACAGTGCAGTTAGTCGTACTCATGTTCAATAAGGTAACTTTCAAAGTCACAGTCTGGCCAACAGGCGAAGATGGTTTGGAATATTCAGCTTTCAGTATTTGCAGATCGTATGAAGCGGTGGGAGCTGTCCAGACGATACGATTATTCAGGTCATAATCATATGATTCACCTGCAAAACCGCCTGTTGCAGTGGCAAAATTGATTACCCCAGTATTTACATTCTTCCTGACATTGTTGTTTCCTGTCCAGGTATTGGTAGGAAAAACGGCTCCATTGATCAAAAGATTCTGGCTGTTGTCAATTGTCAGGAGTGTTCCGAAAATAGTCCCATACCTGAATGTACAGAAAGCGAATGAATATCCTGAATCAACAGTAGCTCCAGCTTTAACATTCACACCATCTGTTCGCAGGTATTCAAAAGTTGCATAAGTAGCCGCAATTGTACCACCCGGGTAAACATCCAGGTAATAATATCCTGTTGAATGGGTTATCCTGGCTGTGTTCGTCGAATTTCCCAGTACTTCGAGTCTTCCACCGTTATTGACATTGATGCCTTTTGTGCTTGCCATGATCAGGACAGAAACCGCATCGACCTCTAATATACCACTATTGATATTGATAATACCCGCACAATTCAGTGTCTTGCCATTGGTATCCAGCCTTCCGGAACTGATTGTCACATCATTTCCACAAATAAGAGCGGCATTTAAATAGACGATATTACCTCGTGTTTCCCTTATTTGGTTTCCTTGCCTGTCGAAAGTCACCGGAATGATATCAGTATTTGATATCGCAGCAGAAGGTGAGGCTTTTTTAATATCCAGGTTATAGAGTCTTCCCGCCGATACTTCAAGATAGGCATCCGTAGTGGAGTACATTTCAAGGGTACCACCAGTTGGGAGAAAATCAGCGCGATTGCAGTAAAATCCTTTGCCAACCCTGATTGTCCCTCCCGTGATATTGTTCGTAAATGTGTTGCCTGTATAAATATAGAGATTGATGTCATGCACATTGATTACGCCATTATTCATGGTTAGACTGGCATTTCCCCCATAAGGCCAAAGGGTATCCCCCATGCCGCCATAAAGATGTAATTCTCCTCCCGAGATGTTTAGGGTTGCCTGTAAATCAAAGTAACTGGAGACATCCTGGTGAAAGTTAATCACACCACCTGTCAGGTCAATATATCCGCCAATATAAGCATCAGCTAAATCGAGTGCAGTAAAAGAACCACCCGAAACATAGAGTTTACCGCTCGTCCAGTTGTATGAATTGCAGGTTACATTGTAACCGTCAATAACACTTATATAGGCTGTTCCTGTTTTATTTAATTCCAAGTTGTTGAAGGTCTCGCCATATACATAAACACTTGCTGTTCCATCAAAAACTACAAGTCCTGTTCCTTCGGTAAAAGCCAAAGGTCCGGCATCATTATACCAGGCACCTGCCACATTGATCTGGGCTGGAGCAACAAAAGTACCGGCTTCCAGTTTGAAAAATCCGTTTATATCCAAGTTTGAATTAGCATATACTGCATTTGAGCGTGTCAAAGGTTTAACATTGCCTGATCTTTCAGTTTTATAAGCTTGGTCATATTCTCCACCTTTTCCGGCAGTTTTATTGATATCTAAATTGTAGAAGTTCGAACCTGCTGCATGCGAAACAGAAGCATCGGTACTTCCGTATAGTTCTATTGTTCCACCTGTGGGATTGAAATCAGTTCTAATACCATCAAAGCCACGCGAAACGCGTATCACACCCCCGGAAATGTTATCCGTGAAGTCTCCAAAATAGCTAAGATAAACACCTTGGTTTTTAAAATCGAGAATCCCGCCGATCATGGTTATGGAACCGGCTGATGTATAAGGCCAATAGGAGGCTGAGACTCCGCCATATACATTGAAATTACCACCGTAAATATTTAAATCACCTCCCAGGTCGACTTTGTTGTCGGACGTGAGATTGATTGTTCCGCCTGAGTAGAGATACCATTTTCCCTTTATACAGTCATCCGCTAAGTCACCCGCCGTGAAAGAGCCTGCCAGTACCATTATCCCACCCGCAGTCCAGTCATAGGAAGTGCAGGTTATGGCCGCTGTACTGCTATTGATACGTAAATTTCCACCAGCTTTATTCACTTCCAGGGTGCCAAAATTCTCTGAATGATTACAGTATTGTTCGCCACTGCCATTAAAGATGATCCTGGAAGTCCCCTCCGTGAAAGCAGACGGACTCCGCAAGTTGATCCAGTCTCCTCCAACGGTTATTGTATTGCTTTGTGAGTCAAGTGTACCGTGTTCAATTGTCAGGTTTCCCTTAACAATCATTGGTGTGTGTAATGTGGAAGTGTTATCATCCGATTGAGGACTTATGATTAAGTTGTTAAAATAGGATGATGATCCATCCATATAAATAGATTGCTGATATCCATCCATATAAATAGATTGCTGATATCCATCCATGACTATTGTACCTGCCGAGCATATTAATCCGCCAGTAGTCGTATAGTTATTTACAATATCACCCCGAATGATAATTGATCCGGAATATTCCACTTTAACTAATTTGTTATTAGCCATAAATAAGTCATCGCGAATCGTTATATTTTGTGTTGATGAACTGCTTATGGTTAACGAAGCAGGATACATGTTAAATACCTGAAAGTGGGTGAATGTCGTATATATGCTATTGTTGGTCAATACGGCAGAATCATCCCCATAAAAAGAGACGACTCCCTGCAGGAAATGAATCACGGAACCGGAATCAAAGGTCATATTACCATAACAGTTTATGTATGCGGCGTCAACGGTTATATCTTCAGTAGCTCCAGATTGCCATACGATGTCACCATAGACGGTAAAGGAATCCATTTCATGTATGTTCAACAGTCCTGCCATGTATGCATTTCCATAAACGAATAAAGGAGCTGCCCCGAGCCAATCGCCTAATGTTATACTCGCCCCATTCGCTAAAGTAAGGTCATGGCAAGTGCCTGTATCCGTATCCAGGTAAGGATAACGAAACAAACCGGCTGGTATCACCACGTCATAGATTGGTGTGGGTGCAGTGTATGGGGTCCAGTTTGAAGGTGTGTTCCAATCACTGGAGAGTGCACCGGTCCAGGTTAAAGTAGTACGGCTTACGCCCACTTGTTCTTTCTGTAGGGCAGTACAGACCGAAAGATTAGCTATCAGTAAGAATATACAAAACAAAATAGGCTTCTTCATGCTAAAAACTCCTCAATAATTTATGTAAAATTGTTCGAATTGATTTGGAATCCAGAACCTGGGAAGTCAGCAGGGAATTGCCTGCATTTATTGTATCTAAACATGATACTGAAACAGAATGTTCAGCGAGTTAAGTTTGATAGCAAATAAAAAAGGCATATCATGCCTCCATTACTTCAAATCCTTGTTATTGCGTATAATATTATACTCTTTGTTTTGTTAAAAGCAAATGTTTCTGTTGGTGAAAGTGAAAACAACAAAAGGTGATGCAGGAGTTTAAGAACTCTGAAGTCTAACAAACCGATATTAGTTGATAGTTAGTGAATATATGAATACAAATAAGTTGCAATAACGATAAGCACAAACCATGAAAAGATAATCGCACCGACGCCGCCTGCACCGGAAGTCCAAAGAGAAATACCTCCCCAGATGCGGGAGGGCATATTGTTCTTCAGGATGGCAATGGGCCTGGCCCGCCATGTGCGGACATACTTGCCTGCCATATCGGGTTGAATCAGGCAATATTCAAACCATTGGGCATAGGAATGATCACGCCAATGCTCGATGGATTTCCAGGGGAAACCCAAGCCTTCCGTAATACCGATCCCGTCACTGCCGATCTTTTTCCTGAGTCTCCCGGGGAAGGTCGCTGAATTCCTGCAGGGAAACAATGTGACTCTTGCCACGATGATGGCATGATCCTCGTCCTGTGCATAATGCTCAGCTGTCTTCTTATAAAAACCGAAATAAATACCGCTTCCGGCATAATCACCACCACCGACAAGCCATCTGCCCTTCTGTGCGATGTTGGTGGCTACACCTTTGAAACTGGTTCCGTGATACATGGTATAGGTTGGGAAGACCGTATCCACACCGACCATTAGTAACCCTTCCAGGAGGGCCGAACCATTACGGCTGAAAACATGCATGAATCGTCTCGGGAAACCTGAAAACCATAATTTCCAGTAATGCTTCCATTTTGCATGCCTGTATTCACCTTTCCTGGGATGAAATAACTCGTCGAGACTGTCACAGAGATTCACTGTCCAGTAGAGGATAATATTGAAATAGATGGCATTCATGAGGCGAATCGGGGTAAGGGCGATGTGCATGATGCACCACCACACGAGAGCGATGCCTGACAGTAGAAGCAGGTTGAATCCCATATGGGATCTGAAATTGTGAGGATCTCTCCATTGATCGCGGATCGGATTGTAAGAGACCCATTGCACCCAATTCAATAAAAGGAAGGGATAACGCAATTGCCAGATGATATTCCTGAGCAGATAGACACTGAAAAAGAACAGAAGGATAGCACCCAGTGCCAGGAAAGGGTATTTTCCATAATGCCAAAGCACATTGGAGTTTAATGAATTCAGTATCTCTTGCCAATTCATGAGATATGAATATTCCTTTCACATGTGTGTGTCAAGAATGGAATTCAGGGACAGGTCATTTCAAATCACAAAACCTGCCCTGAGTCAGTATTATGAAATCCCTTTTTTATATGAGGGTCAGCACTTTGACCAACCACAGGAGAGACATTTCATGCACCCTTCGCTGTGCTCGATGGCGCTTCCGCATTCCGGGCATGTACCGCTCATCTTGTTTGAAGGTGTGAATTCCTCGAAGGTCCCCGTGGAGATGTTCTTTACATAAAGTTCCGAATCTTGGTTGGAATTACGGAAGGATTCCAATGCCTGGGCTACTGCATCTGCACAGGAGGTGATCATTGTGCCTTTGCTCCACATGGGAGAGGGACAGCGGATTCCCTTTAACTGACGAATGATGGAATCGATGCCGATTCTCGAACGCAGTGCAAGTGAGCACAGACGGGCAATGGCTTCCAGTTGCGCAGAGGCACAGCCGCCTACCTTACCCATTTGAATGAAGACTTCGCAGGCTCCTTCATCATCACGATTGATCGTGACATAAGAATGTCCGCAACCTGTCTCGACACGCTTGGTGATACCGAATGTCACATCGGGTCTGTGCCTTGGTGCAATCTTGGCATCCGTATTCTTCTCTTCCTTTATCGTGGAACCAACATTCAGTACCTGGTTCTCACGACTGCCGTCACGATATACTGTTACACCCTTGCAGCCCATTTCATATGAGAGCTCGAAAGCGATGCGGATATCGTCCTTGGTCGCTTCCCTGCCGAAGTTAATGGTCTTGGATACGGCATTATCGGTGAATTTCTGAAAAGCTGCCTGCATACGGATATGCCACTCGGGAGTGATATCGTGTGCCGTGACAAAAACTTTTCTGATCGCTTCAGGGATTTCCTCAATATGAGCGATACTTCCAGTCTCAGACACTTTTTCCATGAGTTCCTTGCTGAAGATGCCTGCATCCTTTATAGTCTTCTCGAAATAACGATTGATATAGAGGAGCTTCTCTCCATCCATCACTTGCTTTACATAGACGAGGGAGAATTGCGGCTCGATGCCCCCTGACGCTTCCAGTATCATGCTGATGGTGCCTGTGGGTG
This sequence comes from Candidatus Cloacimonadota bacterium, assembly GCA_035402645.1. GTDB lineage: Bacteria > Cloacimonadota > Cloacimonadia > Cloacimonadales > DAONDQ01 > DAONDQ01. The sequence goes on from DAONDQ010000091.1 coordinate 6,260, forward strand.
CAATGGTCGTGACTGTGGCATTGCGTATGCCCTTCTTCCTGATATCCTTGATCAATCCTTTCCAATCAAGTCCATTGGGAATGCGCTGCAATGTTCCCTTGTCATAGACGCTGCCCTTGAAGTTCGGGAAACTGCCTGACTGCACTGCAAGTTCCACGGATTTGCGCTTGGCGTGATAATCGATGAATTCCATGACCTTCTCTGCCAGTTCCACAGCTTCATCGCTCTGGTAGGGAATATTCATCTGGAATAAGAGATCAGCCCAACCCATGATACCAAGACCGACCTTACGATTTCCCTTCACCATTTCCTCGATCTGGGGAAGCGGGAATTTGGAGCGGGAAATTACATCGTCGAGAAATTCTATACTGTCTTCCACAACCTGCTTGAGGGTCTTCCATTGGAATTCGCCATCCATATAGAGTCCTGCAAGGTTGATGGAACCGAGATTACATGCTTCATTCGGGAGCAATGGCTGCTCTCCGCAGGGATTAGTGGATTCGATTTTACCAAGTTTTGGCGTGGGATTCAGGTCATTGACCCTATCGAGGAAAATGACGCCCGGTTCCCCATTCTTATGCGCCATATCGATCATGAGTGTGAAGACATCGAGTGCTTTCACAGTATTCACTATCTTTCCGGTATGTGGTGATATAAGGTCGAAATCTTCATCCTGGTGAACAGCCTGCATAAATTTGTCTGTAACCCCAACACTGATGTTAAAGTTCGTCAGTTCGCTTGTATCTTCCTTACAGGTGATGAATTCCATGATCTGGGGGTGTGTGACGTCGAGGATCGCCATATTGGCACCTCTGCGGGTACCACCCTGTTTCACGGCATCGGTGGCTGCATTATAAACCTTCAGGAAGGAAATCGGACCGCTGGATACACCATTCGTGGAACGCACACGCGCGTCAGCTTCTCTCAACCTGCTGAAACTGAAACCCGTTCCGCCACCGCTCTTGTGAATGAGAGCAGCATTCTTGATGGTTTCAAAGATGCTGTCCATACTGTCTTCGATAGGCAACACGAAACATGCGGAAAGCTGCTGGAGGTCATTCCCAGCATTCATGAGAGTTGGAGAATTGGGAAGAAAATAACCTGAATCGAGAAGTTTATAATACCGTTTGGATTTCTTCTTGTCATGATCTGCGATGTTCTCTGCAATACGAGTGATCATTCCATGCCAGTCTTCTAATAATCTGCCTTCCTCATCTTTCCTGAAATAGCGTTTTTCGAGCACTTTGAGAGCGTTATCACTCAATTGCATATATTCCTCCAAAAGGGGTTTATTTTAACCAATATTCATACACTTGCCTGAGGGAGCATAACCATCCGCCCTGGCGCTTCACTTCCCTGATGATCTTCCAATAGAGAGGTCCCCAACCCGGGAAGTCGATAGGGTCGAATGTGGTGTTATGCCAAAGGATGGAAACATGAGACTTGAAGAGGTTCGCTCTCCGTATCAGTCTCTTGATCCTGCGGTACGCCTGTATGACGGTCAGATTCATTGCTTTAGCGGATAGTAGAGTGGTATCCATGACTATCAGTGGAATTTCCAGTACCCTGAAAGGTCTGTTTTCAGCAATATTGTATGGATAGAAGGGGAAGCTGATGCCTGCACGGTAACCGATATGTTCCCAGTATCCGAGCGTGGCATCATAATTAATGCCAATTTCTTCCAGAATTTGGAAACTCTTCTGATAATTGAAAGTCAGTGAATGAGCCCGATATCCTATGGCGTTGTAACCTGCTTCTTTCAAGGCAAGCCATTCCTTTTTCAAGGTTTCCTTATCCATTGCGGATTCCTGACTGCCATGCAGGGCAACGTCATTATTTTTGAGTAATTTTTCAATATCCGTCTTATATTGCGGGTCACCGAAGTAATTCATTCTTTGGTCAGGGAAATCAGTCTTTGTAAGAAGGAAGTTGGTGGAGATAATGCCTTTTTTCGTTTCCCTGTTCACAATTTGGTTCATCTTCTGGAAAGGGTCATTGGCGATATTCTTGTCGATGGTATGGGAAAAAACCTTATATAAGGCGTTCAAAGGCTGTTTGAAGAGCCTGTTGAGATTGTAGCGAACCACAAAATTCTGATGCTCTCTCGTCCAGAAATTCCAGTAGTCTATATCGTGGGAGACGGAAACAGCAAAGCGTTTGTCATGTTCCCAAGTGGTGATGCGCATGAATTCAACAAGGAAGAGTTCAAGCATCTTCTGGAGAATTTCACAATACACATCGACCACAGGTGTTTCGATAAAATCCCAGTACTTCTGTACACTCTTGTTGTAATCAAAGCGATCTTTGCCCTGGTTTCCCAGCACATACTCTCTCCAGCAGGAAAGGAAATAGAATCCGGAAGCGACAATATCTTTCCGAATCATGCCATGATTATCATCAAAAGCAAATATCTCTCCCGGCATGGAATATAGGAAGGGGATGAACTCACCCTTATACTTTACGAAATTCACCTTTTCCGAAGCATATATTTCCTTCCTTGTGAAAAATGAAGCTGCTTCAGGAGTGTGATATATACGAAGCGGATAGGCTATGGCATTGTCCACACCATAATAGATATGAACCTTTTCGAAGGTACTTCCGAAATGGAATTTCGGGTTGAGTTTCAGTATATGACAATAGGTGCGGAGAACATACTCCGCTTTGGGTCGATAAGAGTCTTCAACATTGATCAAAATATTGATTGTCTGCACCTGATCCATATACCACTCATCCAGTTTATTGAAGTATCAAAACTCAAATATCCCACGCAAGAGTCAATGTTAAAGTAAGACTTTTTCCAGAATCCCGGAGATATCCTTTACATATATGAGTTTCATCCCTTTCAGCACACTTTTCGGAATATCCTCCAAGGAATTTCTGTTCCCATCTGGTACGATAACCGTATCAATTCCTGCACGCTTGGCAGCGAGTATCTTCTCCCGTAACCCACCAATGGGAAGCACTTTACCGAGCAATGTGATCTCACCTGTCATGGCAATATCGGGCTTCACCTTTCTCTGCATGAAAAGAGAAGCAAGAGAAGTTGTGAGTGTCACACCTGCAGAAGGTCCGTCCTTCGGAACTGCTCCGGCAGGAAGATGGATATGGATATTATGCTCATTAAAAGATTCAGGCTTGATCTTGTATTTCTTATAGTTTGACTTCAGGTAGCTCAAGGCTATTTTAGCCGATTCCTGCATGACTTCACCCAACAATCCCGTCATTGTGATCATTCCATTCCCAGGCATCCAGATTGCCTCACAGAATAGTATCTCTCCACCGAAGGCAGTCCAGGCGAGTCCTGTTGTCACACCGACCTCTGGTTTATGGCTTGCTATTTCCTGGGAATAGCGCTTTGTCCCAAGATAGCTTTTGATATCCTTGGCTCCCACAGTCTCTATTGTGTTCTTCCCCATGGCAATATCCTTCGCTATCTTGCGGAAGACTGTACCTATTTCTCTTTGCAGATTTCGGACACCTGCTTCCCTCACATAGAAGCGGATGATCTCCTGCAAGGCTGACTTATTCATCTTGATCTTCAACTTTGCCAATCCGTTGTTATCGAGTTCCTTGGGAATCAGGTAATGTCTTGCGATCTCAATCTTCTCCTCTTCGATATAGCTCGAGAATTCAATCACTTCCATCCTGTCCCGCAATGCCGGAGGGATGGTATCCAATGAATTTGCGGTTGTAATGAACATCACTTCCGACAGATTGAAGGGAAGATTGATGTAATGATCCACAAAGGAGTTGTTCTGCTCGGGATCGAGCACTTCAAGCAGTGCAGAAGCCGGATCTCCTCGGAAATCATGACCGAGTTTATCTATTTCATCGAGCATGAAGACTGGGTTCGCTGTTCCGCAACGCTTGATCTCGTTGATGATCTTTCCCGGGAGGGCTCCAATATAGGTTCTCCTGTGTCCCCTGATCTCTGCTTCATCATGAATACCACCAAGTGACAACCTGACAAACTGCCTGTTCAATGCACGGGCAATCGATCTACCGATGGAAGTCTTTCCCACACCGGGAGGACCGACAAAGCAAAGGATCGGACCCTTCAACTGTCCTTTCAACTTCTTGACGGCTATATATTCAAGAAATCTCTCTTTCGGCTTTTCCAATCCATAATGGTCATGCGATAGGATATTCTCGATGCGTTTCATATCGAGCCTGTCCTTGCTGTAGGTAACCCAGGGAAGCTCCACGATCCACTCCAGGTAGTTGCGAATGACACCATACTCACTGGAAGCAGGCTGCATGGCTGCCAATCGGCTCAATTCCTCTTCTGCGACCTGCAGTACATAATCAGGAAGTTTCTTCTCTTCTATCTTTTTCCGCCAATTATCGATTTCCCTTCCCACTTCATCCTTTTCACCAAGTTCCCTGCGAATAGCTTCCAACTGCTCACGGAGATAGTATTTTCTCTGGTCTTCCGTCATTTCCAACTGGATGTTATTACGTATCGTGTTCTCCAGTTTCACCTGTTTGACCTGGTCTGCCAGATAGCGATTGAGCTTTTCGAACCTTGTTTTGATATCTATCGTGGCAAGTATGGATTGCTTCTCGCTCAATTTGAGGTCAGTATTGCCTGTGATAATATCTGCAATTCTTCCGGATTGCTTGATATTCTGCAAACCATCTATCAACTCATGACTGAGTGAGTTATTTTCAGGAACGATCTGTTCCAGCAATTCTATGGCAATTTTGCGTAGTGCATTGATCTCGGATGATTCCTCGAGTGATTCCGGTATGAGTTCCACTTCCACCATGGTAAAAGGCTCTTCCTGTACGGTCCTTTCTCTCCGCAATCTTGATGTGCCTTGTAACAGAAGACTGATGGAACCATCCTGGTTTCGAAGCATCCTGAGAATGGTGGCGGAAGTCCCGATCTCTTCCAATACGGGAATCCCGTCAGTACTATCGATGTTTTCAAGGAAGATCGCCAATGTCTTGTCATTGGACAACGCATAATCAACCACTTTCTTCGTCGTTTCGTCCGCAACGACCATGGGAATCAGCAGGTATGGGAACATGACCATGTTGTTTTGCTTCATGACGGCAAGAGTCCTGGGGATTCTGTTTACCTGGTCTTCCATTTTCAAAACTCCTTATCTGTGTTTGCATCGCTACGATGCGAAATACATGATTCTTTATATTATACCTATTTATTCATTTCCAACTATTCCCTCATTTACATGTTAGACATTTGGAATAGTGCCTTACCTTTAAAATAATTCTTTACGAAACCAAGTCAATTTATCAATTAGAATTTCATGTTTCAATGAGGAGAAATTATGAATTGGTATGTTCTGTTTGTAAAGACTTATCCCATTGGTTCGGCCATGTTGCAATTTGCCATTTTGGGTACTTTAGGGGAGATCATATCACGTTGGATCCAGAAGAAGAGAGTGTTTTATCCATTTTCCTGGATCGAGACAGTATGGAAAATGATCACATGGGCAATCCTCGCCGTATGTATCAAATACGCATTCATTGGTATTGAAGGATTCCTCCGTGAACTGGTTTATCACCAG
>DAONDQ010000092.1:0-3145 GCA_035402645.1 Candidatus Cloacimonadota bacterium
ATAGCGGCTGCAGTAGGATATTTGTTCAGGAAATTCTGATATTCCTGGGTTGTGAATACTGCATTGTCCTGGGTTGTGATATTCACAAGCTTATCTGTATCCTTTTCACGAAGAATTTCAGAACTGAAAGGACGTCCATGCGGGTGAGAATCATCACGATATGCTGCAAACACATCCACGAGTTTCTCATATTCGGCAGCACCTTTCAAGCCTGTCAGCATACCGGTTAATTGACCAGATTGCAGATAGGGGAATTCATCGGCAGCCATAACAGCGGTAACACCGATAGCCACATTCACACCGAATTTCACGCGTGCGTATGTGATCCAGTATCCGCCTGCTGCAGAACCGGAAGTCTCAACAACGAGATTCATTTCGTTGTAATTCGTGATATCCTTCATGATGGGAAGAGTAGCGATCTTTCTTCCTTCCGCATCTGTGTCAATTGCCGTTGCAATATTTTCACCCATCCCAAGGACTATGGGAAGAATGATTGGCTTAAAACCGAAGTTACAGTAATCAACACCTGATTTTATTTCAGGATATTCTTCTTTTACTCTATTGAGAGCCAAGTCAATGATTGGTGCACCTGAAGCTGTGAAAGTTATGGTAAAGACTTTGATCTTTCTTTCGAAGCAATGACGCAGGATGGCTATTTCCATTGGATAAAGCTCAGGCATCACTGATGCGTCATGCAGGAAGGATATCAATACCGCTCTGTCGGAGCGACCCGAATACGAGTCGATCAACTGATACATCTTTTCAGTAGGTTCAGTTGTATACGTCTTGGAATTGAATGGCACAACGAGAGGAATGATGATAGCTAATGCGACGATCAAATAAATCCAACGTCTGTCCAATTCTTGTAATCTTTCAAAGAAGTTCATCATATCCCCCTATCAATCCCCACCGCCGAGATAGGATCTTTCAATCCCCAGCAGTATCTTGAGTGACGTTGCAACACTACCCAAACCAACACCAAGCAGGATTCCTCTCTTGGCAGCCAGGTTCGGAACATTTAAAATCCATTGTGAAACATCAGGAAGATGTTTGCTTATCATAATGCCGATCGGAACCTGTGCAAGCATCACAACGATAGCTGAAACCAGAAGAACAGTTGCTTCAGGTGATCTTGCACGGAAAGCTTTATAAGCAGCGGAGGCAATGTAAAAGGCTAACAATGAGAACATGGTTGAACTCATGGGCATCTGCATGTTCTCGAATATCCACATGAATGGAGTTCCGGGTTGAATACCCCATACAAAACCTGCTATCGATGTAATGAGCAATCCGCCAAGTGTAACGAAACTGAATTGCCATTTGGGAAGTTTTCTTGATATCTTTACACTGTGCATCATGACCAAACTGATCACACCGAGCAGCATACCGAATGGAGCCATGGAATAACTCCAGTTCATATACCAGTTAAAAACGTCATCAGCCAATATCTTGTGCGGGACGAATGTATAGAATACGAAAACGAAACCGAGTACGATGACGATTGCTAAAGGTATTTGCCTTTTCATCTATCCTCCTATTTCTCAGGAAATACATTAATTAAGAATGTTAAGTTGCTCGTGGAAAGTATTGTCCCAAGGATCACAAAAAAGAGTATGAGGAATTTGAAGTAGTCTTGAGCCTTCAAAGTTCCAAGCATGAGAGGTTCTCTTACAAGGTAGGCAGATGCTGCATACAGTTCCTCTCCAATCAGTGTATAGTCACAGGTTGTAATAAAGAATGGTATCTGGGTCACAGCGTCTGTTCCTGCAATCTGGATGGAACCGATCATGTTACCTGTCTCCGTCATCAGCAGTGCCTCTGCATAGAATGTACCCATGAAGAAGTTGGTTGCTGCGTTCTCACGGATCATGATACCGTTCACACCTGCCACATAAGCAAATTGAACGTTGGTGAGATAGAACACATTGTTCTTGTCGTAGGAATCAGGTCTTCCTGCTTCATAATGCGCTTCTCTCACGATTTCCTGCGCTACAGGCATCATGATGTAGTCATAGCAGGGAACGATCAAACGTGTATCGTATTCGGCTGTTTTCTTGGCAACCTGACCAAGTATAGCCAGGGAAGCAAGAGTAGCGACATCTGAAAGTGAGCCAAGACCGGGCACATAAAGAATCGGCTTACCCATTTCAGTGGCACGACCAATCGCATTGTCAATTTCCTGGATACCTGCAATCGGACGAATGAACAGGTCATGTCCGAGCTTAGCCTTGCGGATCATGAATGCAACCATGATACCGAATAGCAGTGACGACACAACCATCGGTACCTTGGACTTATCGAACCAATTTGGTACAGGTGCGTAATATACAACTTCGTCATCCTTATCCTTCGGGATGTCGGAAACTGCAAACATGCCTTCACCGTCAGTTACAACCATCTGATAAGTAGCTTGTCTCTTGTTCTTTTCACGGTTAGATGCCACAAAGTGCATTCGGCTCTTATTGTTGGTATATTGAAGTGATTGCATCAGGATAGGATTCTTGAACATCTCTTGTCTTGCGATGGTCTTATTGATTTGATCCTGTAATTGAGCCAGTTGCTGAGGATCCTTGATCTGCGGCAACATACTCCGATACTGGAGTAATTGCTGTTCGATCTTATTCTTTTGCTTATCCATCAGTTTTTTGGCTTCATCGGCGTAGATGCTTGTCTGGACAACTGCTTTTGCTTTTTTATCATATGTGATGTCTATATCACCGCTGACGAGCACCTGATTTGTCTTCGTATCGAAATAATTGACAGGTTTATATATGTCCTTTTCATAACGGATATTATCTTCATATGAATTCTGATTGCCACCCAGTTTCTTCGCAAGGTTGTAATTCTGTGAATTGCGTAATTTTTTGTATATCACATAAGAATACGTGTTCACATCCTTGCCCTGCAGCATCAGATCAGCTGGAATCATTGAACGTGTCTGGCTGTTGAAATTCAACTCCTGCTCAAATACATATTCTTTCGGAACAGCAGGTTTGGTGACCATGAACAATTTAACCTTCAAACCCTTCTCAGGATTGTAACCATTCGGAAGTTTGACGATGATCTTGTTGTCCAGGTAATATTCATGAATCGTCTTGAAAGGCTTATCGGAATTTAACTCAGAAATCTCGAAATCAAGTCTCTT
>DAONDQ010000092.1:3155-11774 GCA_035402645.1 Candidatus Cloacimonadota bacterium
GGAATTCACGTTCGTCATATAGTTGATAAGAAGTTTCTTTCTACTGGAACTGAGGAAATTGGTTTGTGTCAGATATACGAAAGGCTTGTTCCAGGTAAGTGAAAGAATCTCACCTTTATCGTTCGGCTTGTCTTTAACAGTAAATTGGGGTTTAGGGGGTAATTGAGATGAAAGAACGACTTTCGGTATTGATAGAGGTGAGAGGGTTTCATTGCCGGCATAATCGGTAAGCCCCAGTGAAAATCTAAAATTCGCTATGTTTGCGGGAGTAATGGGCATACCAGTCAAATCAGCAGTCGTTAAGTTATATGAATCTGTACTGCCAATATCGATTTGGCCACCTGCAATCGGCATTCCCGGTGCAGGTTGTCCCGTTATGGGATTTGCCCGGTACGCATCAAATGCAGCCTGTGCTACTGCCGGTACTGCATAGATCTTATACATGGCAAGATCACCCTTGAACAATGGAAGATCCCATTCAAACTGCATCTTATTCGTATCTTTCACATAGACTGAATTGAACCTAGGTACAGCTTCAGGTGGATTCTCCATTGGAATCCCCATTTGGATCGGGGCATATTTGTGGAATTGCCTGCGTTCATCCAGCGCCACAACAGTATAATAGTATTTTGTGTTGGGCTGCAAACTTGCCAGCAAGGTAAGTTGCCTGAGCTTTAAACCGGCATACATAGTCGAATCTGCTTTGTCAGGAGCTTTCGTCTTTGTCGTATGATAGTAAAAGTCCTTCTTGGGAATGATTGAGAGGAAACTATATTTGGAAAAGAGGGGATTCAATACCTTGATATCTCTTGGAACATCGCGGTATAATGGACTCTTCGGTCCCTGCTGCCTCTCCTTCTTCAGTTCCCCTGGATTACTGATATCGACGAGAACATTCAAGTCCTTATCGGTATAGAAAACCGAGTCTCCGGAGATACCGGTTTTCACATTCACAGGTATGGAACCCAACATGAACATACTATCGGGCGAAGTTCCACGATATACACGATATTCGATGATACGCTTCGCCTGCGGTAGCGGTGTCCAACTGAGTTGAAGTCCTGTGCCATCATCATTCGGGACGTCGATCACCTTGAAGTTCTTCACAATGAAGCTATCATCATCTGTTGCCATGATAGCAAGTGTGAAACTCAGCAAGGAAATCAAAGCCACCACGATGAAAAGGCTGACTTTCCTTTTACTGCTCATACATTACTCCCTTCGTTACCAGGTAACGAACCAATTTACTTCTATTTCTTTGCATTTTACTGAAAATATGTAAGTTGATTCAGCGACAACTATTTTAAGGGTAACAAATCCGAATCAGAATTGAAGTTGTCAATTACTTTTTTCCCATTAGAATGCGATTGAAGGCATTCATGAAGAAGGGTATTCAAGACAAAAAAAATAGCTCCCCGAAGGGAGCTATGATATCTATATTAAACAGAATTAATACATTCCGCCCATTCCACCCATACCGCCCATGCCTGGGTTCGGCATCGCCGGGGCTTCAGGTTCCTTTGAATCTGTCACGATACATTCAGTCGTGAGGAATAATCCTGCAATACTGGTAGCATTCTGTACTGCACTTCTCACAACCTTGGCAGGATCGATGATTCCAGCTTTGAACAAATCTTCGAATTGATTCTTGTCAGCATTGAATCCGAAATGAATATCTTTGGATTCTTTGAGTTTCTCGACAACAACTGCTCCTTCTTCTCCTGCATTGTATGCGATCTGGTATGCAGGTCTTTCGAGAGCTCTGACCATGATCTCAGCAGCAACTTTCTCTTCGTACGGAAGATTCTTTTGCTTTGCCAATTCCTTGGCAGCATGGATCAAGGTGACTCCGCCACCGGGAACGATTCCTTCTGCAACTGCTGCGCGTGTAGCATGAAGAGCATCATCCACGCGAGCCTTCTTTTCCTTCAGTTCAGTCTCAGTTGCTGCACCGATCTTGATGACTGCAACACCGCTGCTGAGTCTGGCAAGACGTTCCTGGAGTTTTTCCTTATCATAATCAGAGGTAGTTTCATCGATTTGTGCCTTGATCTGCTTGACTCTTCCTTCCAGGGATGTAGCATCACCCTTGCCTTCACGGATAATGGTGTTATCCTTGTCGACAATCACTTTTTTGGCACTTCCGAGATCAGCAATCGTAGCACTTTCAAGTTTACGACCCATCTCTTCGGAGATAACGTTTCCACCAGTCAGAATTGCAATATCTTCCAACATGGCTTTTCTTCTGTCACCAAAGCCCGGAGTTTTTACAGCGACAACATTCAGGGCACCGCGAAGTTTATTCACAACCAGGGTTGCCAGCGCTTCACCTTCAATGTCCTCTGCAATGATCATCAATGGACGACCTGTCTGGGCAACTTCCTGAAGGATGGGAAGAAGGTCTTTCATGACACTGATCTTCTTATCATAAATGAGAATATATGCATCTTCATGTTCAGAGATCATTTTGTCGGTATCGGTTACAAAGTAAGGTGAAAGATATCCGCGATCGAATTGCATACCTTCTACTTTCTCGAGGAAAGTATTGATGGATTTTGCTTCTTCCACATTGATGATTCCATCATTTCCAACTGCCTGCATCGCGTCTGCAATTAACTTTCCGATTTCAGGATCGTTATTTGCAGAAATGGTGGCGATTTGAGCAATTTCTTCAGCGTTTTTGATTGGTTTGCTGAATGCATGAATTTGATCAACGATGATCTTGGAAGCCTTTTCCATTCCCCTCTTTAAGTACATCGGATTCACACCCGCTGTGACATGCTTCAAGCCTTCTTCAATGATAGCCTGTGCCAATATAGTGGCAGTCGTGGTTCCGTCACCGGCTACATCATGAGTCTTTTCGGCAACTTCTTTGCAAAGTTGAGCACCCATATTCTCATATTTGTCTTCAAGTTCAATTTCTTTTGCAATGGTGACACCATCATTTGTGATGATGGGAGAACCAAACTTCTTATCCAATACCACGTTCCTACCACGAGGTCCAAGTGTGACACGTACGGCATCGGCAAGTTTATCAACGCCCTTCTTCAATGACGTTCTTGCATCATGTCCGAATTGAATCTGTTTTGCCATTTTCATTTCCTCCATTTATTTTGAATATATTAGCAGTCGTTTCTTTTGTTTGCTAATAATAAGATAAGCTAAATTGCGTCAAGGAAAAATTAATTTTTTCTCTCTTCCCTGTGTAGAACCACCATCATATTCCTTGAAACATGGATAAAACACTAATAAATCATTCAACAAAGATGATTCAAACACAAACGAGAAAAGTCTAAGTTATCCTTAGGTCTTTTTTAGGTCATCCTTCTATAGTGTTTCTTTTGTAGTTAAAGGGACGCTATAAAGCGACTCATGGGATTTAAGAGTTATCTGTTGACGATTATTCTTTATATTGTTCAATAAGTACTTGATTTAAAAAATAGGAGTTGGACACCAATATGGAGATTCGAGGCAAACATATAGCAATATTAGGTGGTGGAGCATGGGGACTTGCCCTGGCAAAACTGCTGAGTGAAAATGGGCATCTTGTTCGGCTTTGGGAATTCAACCCCAAATATGTCGAAGTAATACTTGAGAAGAGAACGAATCCCTATTTGCTAGATGGGATTACCATTCCGGAATCCATCTTTATCTCGAACCATATGCCTGAAGTTCTGCATGAACTGACAGATTATATCGTTCTTGCGATTCCGTCACAATTTCTGCGATCCTCGATCCATCAACATAGTAATACCATTGCTTCGCTGCAACATCTGAAAGGAATTGTCAATGTTGCCAAGGGTGTAGAAGAAAATTCCCTGAAAAGAATGTCGGGAATCATTCATGATGAACTTCCCCAATTCCCCATCGAAGCAATCATGACCTTATCCGGTCCTTCTCATGCCGAAGAGGTGGCTCGCAAAATCCCTACTGCTGTAGTGATCGCAGGGAAGAATGAAGTTCTACTGCGTGATATCCAGGAGATCTTCAGCAATCCTTATTTTAGAGTATATCGTTCCCATGACCTGGTAGGTGTGGAAATCGGGGGAGCAGTCAAGAATATCATTTCTATAGCTGCTGGGATCATTGATGGTATTGGCTACGGAGATAATACCAAAGGTGCATTGCTGATTCGCGGGATTGTCGAAATCCAGCGTCTTGGAGTTGCGTTGGGAGCAAATGCCGAAACATTTCTCGGATTGTCCGGGATGGGTGACCTCATTACAACAGCAATAAGTCCACACAGCAGAAACCGCCATGTGGGCTTTGAGATTGGTAAAGGGAAAAAACTTCAGGTCATTCTATCGGAAATGAAGGCAGTTGCGGAAGGTGTCGCTTCAACGAAATCAGTCTATGATCTAAAAACCAAATACCAGATCGAAATGCCAATCACAGAAGAGATCTACCAGGTTCTATTTCATGATAAATCACCCTTGGAAGCAATCGTCCAGTTAATGACACGGAGCCTGAAAGAGGAGGTTTAGCCCATTATTGCCGGTATCGTTTCCTCAAGATTGTAGGAGAATGCTGATTTCAATCACACAATGTTGACCTTCTTCAACATATCATCCTTTTTATAAAACAGACTGTTATAATTTATATTCTCATATCTTTCTATATTTCATATCATTAGCTATGGTTACAATAGATCATCCTTTATGGCTTGAATATTTCAATTACTGAAATTGGCGAAAGATGTTTTCGTTTTTTCGAGTAATTACTCGTTACTCGAATTAATTATTTGAATCAATCGATTTTGATATACATTAATTAAATCAGTATTGTTTGGAGGCTAAGATGAAAAAGAACATCATTGTGCTCTTTTTTATTTACATCCTTTTTATCCCGCTTCATGCAAGAGTTGTGATCAATGAATTCATGAGCTCTAATGCGGATGCCAATCTCGATTACTATGGTAATGCATCGGACTGGCTCGAAATATATAATGATACACCTTCTTCTGTTACACTGACTGATTACTATCTTACTGATGATCCTGCAAATCTGATGAAATGGCGAATGCCTACCCTCGTTCTGGCATCTCATGGATACAGGGTGATCTGGTGTTCGAATCGGAATATCGTTGCTCCAAACGGTGAAATTCATACGAGTTTTGCCATCAGTGCCGGTGGTGAACAACTATCTCTTGTCATGCCGGATGGAATAACCATTGTCGATCAGATAGGTCCCGTTTCTCTGGGAGAGAATTTCTCTTATGGCAGGCAACCAGATGGTTCAGATATATTATGGTATTTTGCAGTTTCAACCCCTGCAACTTCGAATATCACAACCGGTTATTCCTCACAAGTGCCCGATCCGGTTCTATCTTCAGCATCAGGACTCTATCAGGCAGGTTTTTCACTCACGGTTACTGAGGCTGATCTAGATGCTTCCCTCCACTATACAACTGATGGTTCGGAACCTACTGAATCATCCCCCATATTTCCCGGAACATTGAGCATTCATAGTATGGCAGGAACCCCAAACAATCTTTCCCTGATCCGCACGACTTTACCCAATAGTACATATGAACAGGATTTGTGGTATCCACCACTAAGTGAAGTATTCAAGGGACAGGTAATCAGGGTGAAGGCATACAAAACCGGCGCCTATCCAAGTAATATAGTCACGGGTTCCTATTTTGTAGACTCAAATATTCTCAGTCGCTATCAAATGCCGGTTGTATCTCTTGTTTCAAATTACGAGAATTGGTTTGGATTGGATACGGGAATTATGATTGCCGGAAGCCATTATGATGGCGTCAATTGGGATACTGCCAACTTTGCCCAGGAAGGGACGGAATGGAACAAACCTGTCCACTTCGATTTCATCGATACAAACGGTTCACTTGCATATTCCTCAGATTGCGAGATCAATATACACGGTGGTGGTTCGCAAAGAATGTGCGTCAAATCTGTTAATCTAAAGGCGAAAAGCGGTTCATTCCATTACCAGTTCCTCCCCCAAAAAACGCTCTCTACTTACGACAGGCTCGTTCTCAGGAGCAGTGGGCAGGATTGGAAGGAAATTACTTTCAGAGATGTATTTATGCAGCAGATTTCCAAGCATCTTGGATTTGGATACCAGGAATGGCGTCCTGTTGCTGTATTCATCAATGGTGAATTCTGGGGAAAACTCAATCTTCGTGATAAAATGGACGAGTATTTTGTAAAGAATGAATACAATATGGGATTAAGCGAATTTGATCTTCTTGAACATAGTGAAGAATTGGTTGTTGATAATGGTATCGATACGGACTACCTTGCCATGCTGGATTATATGAGCACTCACAGCATGGCAACCCAGTCTTATTATAATTACATTGGAACCCAAATGGATATAGATGAGTTCACAAAATACTACACATCTCGCATCTATAATGGGAATATCGACTGGCCTTATAATAACTGCCGTTTCTTCCGCAAGAAGGTGATTTATACGCCTAATGCTCCCTACGGTCAGGATGGACGCTGGCATTGGTTGAATTATGACTGTGATGATGGTTTTTTCCTATATAACGATGCAACCGTCAATACACTGGATGATGCTCTTGTAACAACTGGTTGGAAAGCGGAATTCACACGCATTCCACGGTATCTTCTCGCCAATACCCAGTATAAATACAAATTCATCAATTGTTTCGCAGATATGCTCAATACCTGCTATCTTCCTACTCGTGTAGTGTCGGTCATTCATTCATGCACGACAGCAGTGTATCCAATTATGGCTGAACATATCAACAGGTGGGTTTTACCTACTGATATGAACGAATGGAATACCTGGATCGATAAGGCGAAGGCCTTTGCACAGGACAGGCCTGCAAATCTGCGAAACCACATAAAGACACAGTTTCGTTTAAGCGGAACATATAATCTTACTTTGAACGTGAATTCCAATTCCATGGGATACTTTAATATCAATATGACACGTCTCGATTCTCAGACTCCTGGTGTTGCATCTTCTCCCTATCCATGGACCGGGGTGTATTTCAAAAGTGTTCCTGTGGCAATCAAAGCGAAACCATATGCAGGGTATCAGTTTGTCAGTTGGATTGAATATCCCACAGTTACTTCCGATAGCCTGAATTTGAATTTATCAGCAAATACCACAGTTACCGCTGTGTTCGCCCCGATCGTATATGGTGGTGATACCATGAATCCTCCTGCTTACCTATTATCGAATGGACCTTATTCAATGATGAGTTTTGCTGATACTACAACGGCAGGTACATATCCACCCTATATGCGCATACAGCAGACAAGAGTCGTTGATCCGGGATTGTCCCAAGAAATGACAGATCCATATACATTGGCATATAATCTGACATCAAAAACCAGAGTATTAGGATTGAATGGCAGTGGAATCGGATTCATCAATACCGGAGCCACTGATCTTTGGGAACCCGGTGCATCCGGTCGTGATCTGGGTGCAGCAGTCTTGGGCTTGGATACCTGGGGTGTATCCAATATCAAATTGTTGTGGCGCGGTGGAACTGTTCTCCCCAACACCAGGGTTTATAAGATCAGGCTTCAATATAGAATCGGAACGACCGGCTCTTTCAGTGATGTTCTGTTTGGGGGAAATCCGGTTGAATATACGCGGAATACTGTTGCTGACCACAATCAGGTCTTTGGACCTATATCATTGCCAACCGCACTTGAAAATCAGCCTTATGTTCAACTACGATGGAAATATTACTGGTATTCAGGAACCAGCAGTTCAAGATGTGAGTTAAGAATTGACGATATTATAGTCTGGTCTGGAGAATTACCATCACCGGATTCTCTAAGTATCAATGAAATGATGTCAAGCAATGCGACACACCTCAATCCTCCCTACCTCGATGAAGACTCTGCACCAAGTGACTGGATTGAAATTTATAACGCAAGCACTACACCTGCGAATGTCACAGGATACTTCCTTTCTGATGATCCTATGAATCTGCAGAAATGGATGTTTCCCCCCATGACACTTGCAGCCCATTCTTTCACTGTAGTCTGGGCTTCAGATAAAGACAGGCAGAATCCTGCTTCTCAACTACATACGAATTTCAAGATAAGCCAGGAAGGTGAAATCCTCTCCATTACATCACGTAATGGTACAACCGTCATGAATCAGTTACCGGCAAATTTGGTTCCTTCAGATCGATCATTCGGAGTCATGCCGGATGGTTCTACGAGTTACAGTTTCTTTATCTCCCCAACACCAGGAAGTACAAATTATTTTGTACTCACGACACCTATAAATCCAGCGATTTCAGACTCTCTTGGAGTGATACACGTTCATTGGGATTCAGTTCCATTTGCAACTCAATATAAGATATATTCGCAGAACATGCCTAATGGTGAATGGACGTTAAGAGCAACGATTCCCGCTCCACAAACTGAATGGATTGAAACCGATACATCCGGTCGGATATACTTATACCGGATTGTTTCTTCTACCTATTGATTCTCTCCAAAATAGATAAAAGAATACTCCTCTAAATAGGGGTATTTTCAACCCATTATATAGAAAATGGTCAGTTTTTCGACTGACCTTTTTTGTTATGGGATAAAAAAAATTGCCGGGGGTGTAAGATGACGGCGACCTACTCTTCCGCACAGTTGCCCGTGTAGT
>DAONDQ010000093.1:0-11439 GCA_035402645.1 Candidatus Cloacimonadota bacterium
TAAGTCACTCCTTCTTTTTTCTATTGTGTCAACTTATTTAGGACGGCACAGAATATCATTAAGCATACCAATCCCTTTCCAATGGGATTCCAATCCCATACCAATCTCTTTCCAATCTCTCGGGATTGGAAAGGGATAGGAATTGGATTGTTTTTGGTTTGGATTTCAATGGGTATGAGCCAGGTCGACCTTCGCTAGCTCTTTGTTTGTGGTACAGAATCGTACCACAGGTCACCTGACCTGTTATTGGAGTGGGTTTTCGTACCCACGAATTGCAGAGCGCTTCGCGCAATTAAGAATTAAGTGTTAAAACTAACATAGTTTATTCATTTTAAGAAATTCAGAAAGGGAAAAGAAGATGAAAAACAGGCTGGCTCATTTCTGAACCAGCCTACTTTATTTGGATTGTTCATGAATTAATTCTGCAACTTAATTAAGGCCAGTTCTTAACAGCCTTGATGAGGTAGAAGTATTTCTGTTCAGTCAGTGCTTCAGCATATGTATTACCAGTTGTGTTTCCTACCAGTGTAGAGAAGCTGCCATTCGGGTCGATATCACGGTATATATTATAACCATTCACTGATAAAGGATATGACCACTGGAGTGTTAGCATAATGGTATCTGTGTCAAAATTCATGGTTGGAGTCGGTACAGCAGGCAGGGCTGTCCAGGTGTTGTACATCGGGCCGTAGCCATTATTGGTTTCGTCGGATTCAGCGAGTTCATTATAGGTATCGACTCTGCACCAGTTTCTCCAAGACCTAGCAACAGTACTGCTGGTAGCAGGGAAAGTAAAAGTGTAAGAACCGTAAGCATCTAGTGAGCTTACATATAAGTAAGCATCTCCAACTTCACCTTCTGCTGGTAGAGATGCTCGATTGTAATACAAATCAACTCTTACCGGTACAATGATGTTGACCGCAGAAGCATTGTATACTGTAGCACTGAATGTAGCTGGAAAAGCTACATATTGGGAAGATGGGTTTGCCGTAAAGGAAGTTATGCTCAAATCACATGTAATGGTTCCCCAGTTGATACGGTTGTAAGTGTCGCCATCATAGCTTTCACCCGAAAATCCTCCCGTAGAGTTCTGAAACAGAATTGTGCCTAAGTTAACGGTCTTTGATACATTAGAAGTACCGCTCCAGGTATTTGTCGGGAAGATTGCCCCATAACAGGTTAGTGTCTGGGAGCTATTCATGGTTAACAGGGTTCGGTTTGAACCGGAGGAGATACCATTGCGGAATGTACAGTAATTGAAAGAGTTTGTAGTGTTGACAGTAGCACCGCTCTTGACATTGATTCCACTAGCACCCATATATTCGAAAATTGTGTAATGGGCACTGATAGTAGCTCCGCTTTCAATGTTAAAGGTGTAGTATCCGCTCAGGTGGGTGAATGTTGCAGGTGTACTGCAACGGCCTATTGTCTCAAGAGTCCCGCCACTATAGACTGTCAGTGAACGCCCGGAACCAATTGTGAAAGAAGCATTTGCCCCAAGTTTCAGCTTGCAGCCGTTATATACCTGAACATTACCACATATAACTGATTTTGAACCTATATCCAGCGTTGTGTAAGTCAGGCTGGATGTATCACCTACTACCAACGTACCAGTTACTTTCAGAGGTGCCGTGCTGGCACTGCCGATACTGTATACGATCTCATAGTCGGTATACATGGAAACCGTTAGATTACCAAACCAGGCATCTGTACTATTGCAGGTGATAGCTCTATCTGAATCATCATTCTGCAGAGTAACCGGACATGAATCAAGATGAACCGAAGAGCCGGTATCAAACATCCAGTTACCTTCACAGGTAATTGAACCACCTGTGATATTAGCTGTAGAACCCGTGTTCCATGTAAAGCCTGATTGAGAGGTAAATATACTTCCAGAAGCCATCTGCAGATTACCAGAGACCTGTATACCACCATGGGAAGTGATGCCATATCCGTTGATATTTAAAGTTCCACTGGCAATATCTAACGTACCTGAAATGTCACCACCCGAGTTTAGGGTGACAGTGCTGGAGCGTAGTGGCCCTTCCCTAGTGACTGAAAGTTCATGTTTAACCCCAGGTTCTGTTTGCTTAGCTTCCACTAGTTTGCTTGAACCTTTGTTGATCTTCAGGTTGCCTATTGAAGAACCTATTGAGCTTCCAAATGTGAATATGGCATCCGTTGTGCCATACATTTCAAATGTCATGTTATATATGTGTACATAACTCCGTGTAACTGATAAATTGTAAGGTGTCTTGACTGTCCCTGCTGTGCAACTGAAAGTTATTGCGTTTCCTGAAGTAAGTGGCACTATGTTGATGCTTGAATTAGGGAAATCTATGGTTCCGCCAGTCATAGTAAGACTTGCGGCATGAGTGGATGCCCAGTTGGAAGTATTTGGAGCACCTTCATAAACAAATGTGAGATTACCTCCATTAACCGTCAGATAGCCACAGAGGTCCAGCAGTCCTGCTGCATCCTGGTGGACTTCAGCATTTCCGGAATCAACTTGCCAGTAACCATAGATGCCATTATCAACAATGTCATCAATCATCAAGTCGCCTCCATTCACCCGCAAGACTCCTTCGGTCCAATCATAACTGGCTATTCTGACAAAACTGTGTGTTGGGATAATGAGTTGTTCTGATTCATATTTACTGAGAACAAGGATGTTAAAATGCTCATCAGAACATCTGGAAGGCTTTTGCCCGGAAAATACAACCTGTCCAGAACCAGACACAAAGGCAGATTCACCGACATTATTGGTCCAGTTGCCGTAGATAGTAATTGTATAGTTTGCCGGATTGAATACCCCGCTATTGATAGCGAGATTATTCTCTATCAAAGTAGCTGCTCCAAGGTAAAGAGTCGATGAATTCTGCATGGACACGTCCAAGTTCCAGAAGCTGTTGTTGGCTGATGACCCTAAAGTGATTGTCTTATTGGTGGCTGCGCTTATTTTAATCGTACCATCATAGCAATTGAAGTAGGCACCGGAAGCAATGGATAAGGTCCCCTTTATATCTATAATACCCGGATGCAGCACACGTATTGCATAACCGCTGGTAGCAAATAAACCCGTGTTGAGAGTTAGTGTTTTTGTACTGTATCCATCAATCGCCAGATAATTTGTACTGGTTTTATATGACTGTACTGCATTGAGTGATGCATTCTCGTACAGATACAGTGTGGAAATGGGGTGAGTGGAAGCATCAGAGAAAATGAAGCCACCTTGCGAAATGTTGAGATTGGAACCTGAATTGACAGTCATGTCACCCCTGATTTCAAAGCGAGCACTGGGAGCGCTTATGGTTACCGTTGAACCATATTTCCAATAAGCATCGCCATAGATATTAACAGAGTTGTTTCCAGGGATGGTTACATTTCCATTACATCTTAGGTCTTCATGAATGATGAGGGTATTGCCTACGGTTATATTTGCGCCGTAGTCAATAATCAGGTTCTTAACATCGGTTGCATATGAAATAGTGGGATAGAAACAAGATAGAGAATCAAGGGTGATAGGAATCAGTGCATCGTAATTCTGATCCGGTACGCCATTATACCAGTTGTTCGGATCTGTCCATGAGGAAGACACGGTTCCCTTCCATATCTTTGGTTCCAGGTTGCTCAAACGGAAAGTTATGTTCGTTCCGGCATTTCCGATTTCCGTTAGGCATAGATCTCCATCATCGCCATTAGATAGGAATGGGATGGGATACGTGTAAGAGTTAAAATTTTGCTTATGCAACTGGAGTGAGTAGAAACATTCTGAGGGAGAACCATCATGCTCATCATCATTCGTATAGCCCCGATAAACGTAGACTTCATATGGCGGTCCATCTGCATTCCCCTGGCCCTCAGCGTTAGTATTGATTCTATAAACAATCATACCTTGATTGTTTAAATGGCTTTCATATAGCCCTGCCTGTTTTCTATATTCCACTATAAAATACTGATTAGGCCAGGTTGAGTCAATTTTATATGCTGTAAATGGGCTTGAACTGACAGCATTGAGGGTGTAACTACCTTCTGTATTGATTGTAGGGGGCAAAGAGCACCAATGTCCATATTTATACTTCATATATACAAGAGAATGTTGTGGATAATCATCTGCCCAACCCATAACATCTACAGTTGCAGCCTCATTCAATCTTACATATTGGTAATCTGATATCCAGGCATTCCATTCCAACCATTCCTGGTAGAGATTGGGGAAGCCCAGTAAATGAGACATTTCATGGCAAGCGAGACCCAGTGAACTGTGTTCAAATAAAACGTTGTAGTTCAGGACTTCCAGTCCATTGATAAAATTACCCTCAGGCAATACACGAAATCCAGGCCAGAGAAGTTCGCCAAAAGCACTGGGATTCCCTTGAATGATGAAGGTAAGTGCATCAAAAACTCCATCGCTATTGGTATCGCAATTAGTCGTGCTAATAATATGTGAAATATTGATAGCATTGACTATATTGATTATCAAGTTATTCCAACGGCTTTCACCCATACCAGCACTTGTATAGCCGATATCATTCCAGGTTGAATAAGGTAAATAATAACCGCGTGGGTGAGATGGATAAAAAAAGTATCTGACTGCACCGCTCGGGTAATTAGTTGGAAAGTAAGATGTAAAAGCCAACTGATTGAATGACTCCTCATTAAAGAATCCACGGGCAGAAGGAATGTTGGGGTTCACGTTATTGAACATTTGAAAATAATAAGTCATATCGTGTGAAAATCCAGGAGAATCATCAAAACTCAAAAAAATGACTATATTATTCATGTTACCAGTTGTATTATTCCGTACATCCCGTTCTTTATTGTAACTCGGATTTGATTTGACTTTCTGCTTGATGATTGCTGGGTCGTCAGCAATACGTTTTGCTATGCCCAAAGATGCGGGATTGACTTCACCAACCCTGTAGAGAGTGGGTTTCAACTCTCCATTTTCTGCAATTGCATATACAATGTAACCTTCCTTATCTCTTAAGACCGTGTAACCCTGTTCATCTGTCACATTCCGATAGAATTCATCGCCTGTAGCAAGAACTTTGACTACTTTACCATTGGGTTGTTTCTCTTCCAGTGGGTAATTCTGAAGGGGAGCAGCAAACATGGATAATGCAAACAAGATGAAAAATAAAAAGGAAATAACGTACTTCATAGCCACCTCACCTCTTACTGTACATTCTATATTTGATAGGATATGTCGCGTATCAGTGAATGTCGCTCAGGATATGAAAGAACTATAAACAAATAAGATACAAGCAGATATTGGATGTCAATTTGTTTTTTTAACAAGCAATCTTTTGCATCGATTCAAATACTCATCATATTGAAATATAATATGAAATGGATACGTTAGAAAAACATATTTATCAAGATGTAACCATATAACAGGGGAGTTTTCACTTGCCAAAAACGAGGTCTCTGCATTTATTACATTCGCTCTACACCGATGGGAGGCTTAACTACTACTTATGAATGGAGATAGGAATTTTCAAAGACCTTTATGGATGATGCTTTGCATCTTATTCATCCTCGTAATTATTGCTTATTTTGTCCCTGATTATAACAATGGTGCATGGAAAATTAGAAAACTCACACTATTCTCCGACATAACAAAAAAGAATCCAGAGCAGAAAAGCCTTACCTTCTCCAAGGTGATTGGGATGCCGACTCAGACCAAGGTCGGTAATATGAAGTCAAATTCAGAAGAGGGAAAACCAAGTGTCGATCCGGCTTTGGTACCTTTCTTCGACGCTTTGAAGAATAGCCAGCAGGACGGTTCTCCCATCAGGATTGCCTACTTTGGCGATTCCATTATCGAAGGAGACCTGATCACACAGTCACTGAGAAAGAATCTGCAAACCCGTTTTGGAGGTTCAGGTGTTGGTTATGTTCCCATCACATCCATCGTAGCCAATTTTCGTACTACCATAAAGCACAGTTACTCACCTGAATGGTCTACCTTTTCGCTCATGACTCCAAATCCGAAGCATTATCCATTGGGATTATCGGGTTATGTGAGCCTTCCACTCTGGCAAAAGATACAATTCAAGACCACAGCAGCCACTGACAGTTCAGGAAGCACACCTGTGCCGAGAGATACGGTGAGAACCTATAACAGTCCTTATTGCTGGGTTCGTTATCGCGGGAGCACAGTATCAAATCCAGATCCCTACTTCCATAATGTACGTTTATTCTACAGTAATGCTCCTGCAGGATATACGATCAAAGCTTCCTCTGAGAATCAGCAGAGAAGGGTGATACCACTTCAGGCTGGTGATGGATTGCATGCCGAAGTTTTAAATAGTGGGAATCCAATTCCGAATATCGAGATGGTTTTCCCGAAATCGAATCGCCTTTGTGTATATGGCATGAGTTTTGATTCTCCGCATGGGGTATATGTAGATAATTTTGCTTTACGTGGCTATTCAGGTATGTATTTTTCCAATACTTCAAAGGAAATACTGTCAGGCTTCAATCAACAGATGCACTACAATCTGATCATTCTCCAATACGGTACGAACGTATCCGAACCTCGAATCAAGAACTATGCATATTACAGAGAGGGGATGATCAATACTGTCCGTTACCTGCAGGAAGTATTTCCGAATACGCCAATCCTGCTCATTTCCATTGGTGACAAGAGTGTCAAGGCTGGAACCGAATACCATACTTCACCCGATATTCCCTACCTGATAAAAGCGCAGGAAGAAGTAGCCCAGAGAACCCATGTCGCTTTTTGGAACTTATTCGAGAATATGGGCGGATTCAATTCCATGGTGGATTATGTCAATGCCACTCCTCCTCTTGCACAGCGTGATTATACACATTTCAATTCGTATGGAACGAACAAGATAGCAGGCATGCTTACGCAATACCTGATGAAACAGTATGAAATACATAGCACGCAATAGGTTTGCATATTTAGCCATTTTATTATCCAGCAGTCTCTGCATGGTTTCGGGTTCGACCTATGCAAGTTCGGAAAAACCGGTGTTACCGAAGGGAAGCTACTATTCCAATGCTACGGAAAAACAGGCAATAAAAGCATATTTGGACAAATTGGATCATTGTACGACTATTCATTCTTTTTGCAAACCTGATAAGAATTACCTTCAAAATGACAGTCTTGGCATGAAGCGATTCTATCACAAACTGACAGCTTTACGCCAGGGGAAACTGGATAGAGTGAACATTCTCCAAATCGGTGATTCCCATTTACAATCAGGGTTTATCCCCAATGAAGTAAGAAATGGCATTCAAGGCTATTTCGGTGATGCCGGAAGAGGTCTTTCATTTCCATATCGGACTGTGGGGGTTGGTGAAGCCTATGACCTGACCATCTCAACCAAGGGATGGAAGAGCGGTGACTCGTCTTCAAAGTATTATACTGTGAAAAAGGGAGACACTAAAACCTCGATTGCCCATCGTTTTCACCGCAGTATCAAGTCTCTGAGCAGACTGAATCCGGGTCTTTCTTCAAGGAAGTATCTCCAGCCAGGTGAAAAACTCACGGTCGGTATTTCCTATCGTTCTCTACCCGCCGGTTTCTGCGGTTATTCTTTAAAAACCTTCAGCAACCAGAATAACATGATTATTCGAAGCAGACAGGATCTGAATTCCAGCAAGCGTTTCAATAAAGTGACCTTATTGCTGGATAATACGGATTCCAGGATGGTGATCAATGTCAGTGACCTGAATGGTAACTTATTAACGAAAATGACGATAGAACCTTTGCCTTACGAGATGAATCCAGTTCCTATCACGTGGTCAGAACCCGTTAGCGCAGCACAGCTCAAGATTTCAGGATATAATGGAAATCTTCCGCGCGTGGTCATGTATGGGTTATCTTTGGAAATGTCTCAACCTGGGGTCTTGTATCACAGCATTGGCATCAACGGAGCTGGCTTTGACAGGTATAACAAGAATGGCAGATTCATGGAACAGGTGAAGCAACTCAAGCCCGATCTTATCATTGTCTCACTCGGTACGAATGATGCCATGGGTAACTTCCGCAGTGATATATGCAGGAAGAACATCAATGTTTTTATCAATTCAATCAGGAAGGCTCTTCCCAATACGGATGTCCTGATGACTTCTCCTCCTGATTCCTACAAGGCTGCCCGCAGGGGTAAAGTGGAAAACACATCAGTACCGAAAGTTCGGGATATCGTCAATGAAATGGCAAAACAGAATGGCTTTGCGTATTGGAATCTCTATGAGATCATGGGTGGACAGGGTTCCATGAAGAAATGGGTGAACAGCGGATTAGCCCAGTATGATCATAAACATTTTAATGCAGCGGGATATCGTGAGCAGGGTTACCTTCTCCGCGATTCCATCTTGCAGGGGTATGCATCCTATGTTGAACGACTGGATTAACAACCTGCTTTCGCTCCTCGTTTATGATGTTCATAGACCATTGCTTTTCAACAGCATGTTCTTCTTTGTCTTTTTCCTTATTCTGCTGGTCTTCTATCAGTTTGTCATCCAAAAGGTGAAGCTCCGCACATGGTACCTGCTGGTATTCTCCCTTTATTTTTATTATAAGACAAGCGGAGTGTTTGTTCTTCTCCTCGTTGCCACTGCCTTTGTGAATTTCCTGATCAGCGACTGGATATATAATTCTGATTCCGAGAAAAAAAGGAAATGGTTCTTCACATTGAGTGTGTTCTGGAACCTGGGAACGCTCGGGTATTATAAATACACGAATTTCTTCTTTTCCATCCTGAATGACATCGGGCATCTCAACCTGCAGCACGTGGACATATTCCTGCCCATCGGGATATCATTCTTCACCTTCCAAACCATGAGCTATACATTCGATATTTATCGTAGGAACCTTGTACCCCTGAAGAGCTTTGCCGATTTCTGCTTCTTTGTATCCTTCTTCCCGCAGTTGGTGGCAGGTCCTATCGTGCGTGCAACGGACTTCCTCCCTCAAATACACAAGAAGATTTCTCTGAACAAGGAACAAATCGCCTCGGCTCTCTTCCTGATCATCGGCGGATTGGTCAAGAAAGCGATCATTGCGGATTATGTCAGTATCAATTTCGTGGACAGGGTGTTCTCCGAACCAGGAAGATTCAGCGGGGTGGAAAACCTCATCGGCATCTACGGCTATGCCTTGCAGATATACTGTGATTTCTCGGGGTATTCGGACATAGCCATCGGTCTTGCCCGTTTAATGGGATTTGAATTGCGCATCAACTTCGACCTGCCTTACCGCTCTGCAAGTGTGACCGAATTCTGGAGAAGATGGCATATTTCCCTGTCAAGCTGGCTCAAGGATTATCTCTATATTTCCCTCGGGGGTAACAGAAAAGGGAAGCTCAGACAATATATCAATCTCATGATCACCATGCTATTGGGCGGTCTTTGGCATGGAGCTTCATGGAATTTTGTCTTCTGGGGTGGGATACATGGTATTGGACTTGTCTTTGATAAGCTCATCATGAAATGGAGATTCCTGGCTACCAAGTTCGGGAAAATCATGGGAGTGATCGTGACCTTCAACTTTGTCTGCTTTGCCTGGATCTTCTTCAGGGCACCTGATTTCGCTTCTGCCGGTGTCATGCTGAAGCAGATTTTCACAGCCTTCCAGCCTTCCATCTTCTTTGATTGGATCAAGGACTTCCGTGGAGTAGCAATACTGATTCTTCTCGGTTACATCATGCATTATGTACCCAAGAAATTCGATGACTTCTCCGAAAAGCTTCTCTTCAAATTGCCCATACCTGCGCAAGCACTGCTTGTAACCATTGTGATCTGGGTCATGTTCCAGGTCAAATCCTCGGATATCCAGCCATTCATATATTTCCAGTTCTAAAGAAAGGGACAGTAATCAGGGAACAGGGAGAAGTAGTTTTTAAGTGATTTACCGGATATGGAGTTCATACATCCTTCGATAAATAGGATTATTCGAGATCGTAGGATGTGCGGACTTCATATCCGGTTATTATTTATTGCGGAGGATTTTTCATGAGAATATTTTGAAGTCCGCAGAAATTACTCATGAACTTGGAGGTATCATGCTGAGTATATGTGGCGTAAATTGCAGAACTGATTGCCATGCTTTCGGGACGGAATGCATTGGCTGTAATGAATTGGATGGGAAGGTCTCCTGGGCGGTATTCTATGGCAAGAGCACGTGCCCGATCTATGATTGTGCAATGCAGAAAGGGTTATCATCCTGTGGAAAATGCAGTGATGCTCCTTGTAAAATATGGTATGAAACCAGAAATCCCGATGCTTCTGATGAAGAGTTTGAGGAGGATATTGCCTCCAGAATGAAAAACTTGAATTCATGAGATGAATGTTTAAAAAATAAAGAGATCGTCTCAATGAAACAACAAAGCCCATAGTTTTCTATGGGCTTTGCTCTGTATCTTAATGGAAATGAGAGTGGGTATTATTTTATTTCATGAGAATCATCTTCTTCGTCATGGATTGATTGCATGTGGTTAAACGGTAGAAATAGACTCCTGAACCGACTGTGCGCTTATCCTGGTTTTTGCCGTTCCATATGATCTTGTGAATACCTGCATCCAGTGCGTCATCAACCAAGGTTCGAACCATTTGTCCTTTGATATTGAATATCTCGAGCTTCGCTTTTCCTGCATGTTGCAAACTGAACTGAATCGTTGTTTCTGGATTGAATGGATTTGGATAGTTATCATACAAAGCAGCAATTGGAGCTACTGTAACGAGATCATGATTAGCTACCGAAGAATAATCAACAAACTGCATATATAAACCTTCAATTTCTGTTACACCACTGGAACGAGCATCATTCCACAAGATAAAAGCCCTATCATTTCCCATGGGTACGATTTGTGGTATGGATTGGCAGTAGGGAGCATTGCAGACAAGATAACCAAGATCATCATCCTCTGCCGTGCCATCGGTTTTAATGCGACGCATATAAATATCATTTTGAAGATCATACTCATCTGCCCAGGCAACCAGGAGATTATCGTTATCTAATTGGGCTATTGAAGGTTCTGACTGGGTATTGGGTCTTTGTATCACAAAAGTGCCCTGTGGTTCCCAGAGGTGTTCACCATCAAGCGAGAGTTTTTGGATGGCTATGTCTTGTGTATACCCATCTATACATTCACGCCACGGGATATAGATACCATCAGAAATCAAAAGAGATGCCTGGTCTTGTTCGCGACCATAATCACCAACAACCACACCAAGTGAATCCCAAGCTAATGAGCCGTCTGAATTGTATTTTTGTGCATACAAGTTTTTGATCCAATCAACACGAAAATCTTCCCAAACGACTACCAATCCATCACTTACAGCAGAAGCCATGGGACTTAATTGAATTAGATAATCTGAATTAGCAGCATTATATTTCGTAGATATATTCCCTTCTGGATTCCAGCCTGATACACCTGAACCTGTGGTTGCATCAACAAGCTT
>DAONDQ010000094.1:0-7394 GCA_035402645.1 Candidatus Cloacimonadota bacterium
GTGTACTTTGTCCGAAGTAATTCCAATTCCTTTTGCAGTTGGTTTAGATTTTTATCATCATTACTAGAATAAATATAACTCTGAACTGTTTCTTTAGGCGCTTGCGCTATTTTCTGATCTAAATCGTTAATTTTTGTATTGAGCTCATTGATGGATAGGTCATTCTCGATTTTTTTCAGTTCAACTGACTTTAGCAGATCGAATTTATTCTGATTTTCATCAGAGAGAGAGATGATGCCATGCTGATCACGAAAAGCCTGAGCCTGTTTCTCTGCGTCATCGAGAACCTTCATCCTGTCGTCTCGCTGTTTCAGATAGTACTGATACAGTTTTACTGCAGATGAGTTCTGCAACTTATTATTGTTTTCGATGAATGAGACAGCAAGCATGTTTGCCATATCTGCAGCCAGTTTTGGATCTCTATTCCGAACTGATAGATTCAAAACATTTGATCGGTTACCTCTTTCGACTTCGATACTCCCGAATATGTCTTCCGGTTCCGCTTTCAAATGCAATCTGCGGATCACTTCAAGAACAACGTTCCTGGTTCTCACTGTTTCCAGGATTGTGTTCAAATCGAAGGATTGATACAGATATGGCATTTCTGAAGGGGTTGACATATTCTTGGGATACCTGATCAAATAGCAGTTTGCCTTCCATACAGGAACGATGGCTATCTTCACCATTATTGCCGCCAAAGCCATAGCAATGAGGGTTAGGATAACGATGGGTTTCAGCTTCTTCCTGTACGAGCGAATAATGATTCTTCGATCAAACTTAGGTCCTGTCGGAACCTGTGGTATGAAATCTTGGTTTACTTCATTTTCCATTTTTCAGTTCTTTCTCCATGACTTTTCGGATATCTGTTATTGATTCAATATTGTCAGGAATTTCTTTGTTCCCGGCAATCATTGCATATGAATGTTTAGCAAGAGGATGATAGCCGTGCATACCCGGAATTACTTGAATTCCCATATAACTCGGATTGATCAATATGCCTTCATCCATAAGGAATATCAGTTCACCAAAGCGATGATCCTCGAAATATACGTGCATTTCACGTAGTTCTTCTTCCGAAACGATTCGACCTTCCCTGATTGAATTGAGTAAACGAGTGATCGTTTCTTCTGCGTTGCGATTTTTGAACCAAAACCGAGCCATAGTGGAATCGTAAAATGAAATATAATCTTTTCCATACTGTAAACCAGTTTCTTCCACCTTACGAATCAGGTCGATACTATCATGGACAGGAGCCATTCCATGGTCGGAGATCACATATAGGCTCACATCATCATATACGCGTTCAGCCAGTTTCCAGGTATCGAGAACCTGTTGTTCCAACCAGCGAATCTTTTTTTCCACTTCCGGTCCTTCAGGTCCATATTTATGCATAACTGAATCTAAATTGGGAAGATATAAATAACTGAATTTAATCTTCCCCTGAGAAATTTCAAACTGGTTGTCCTTGAGAATACTTGTCTCATTTTTACGCCAGTTGGAACAATAATATGTCACATTATTCTCCACACACCAGTCAAATATCGTATCAGTCTTCAGAATGCCATTCGGGACAAAATAATCTCTTTTTTCCAAGTAATCAAAATACTGCATGACATCGAAGGGGACACTATACAATTCGAAATATCCAGTGTAATGGTAGATGAGTTTAATGAATCGGCTGAGGATATGCCTGAAACGCCATCTATTAAATATTGATTGGGGTAGGGAAGCAAATATTTTAAACAGCTTGAACGGCGAATGATCTGAATAAATAAAACAAGACCAATGCGTATGCTCATCAGGATATCTTCCTGTTAAAATGGAAGGGTCTGCTGCAGATGAAAAACCAAACACAGTTTTCAATTTCTTTGAATTCGGAAGCTTATCGGCAAGGAAACCATACTTTTGGTAAATCTCCCAGCCAAAGGCATCTACAAAGACTACAAGCAGTAGTTTTTTAATAACGTCCTCCCCACTTTTTCATTATTTCCTTTATGTAATTCTATAAACGATTGGCAAGTAATTTTTTCCGACAAGAACCATATGTTCAGTTATGTTTCTGCCATACAGTGAAGAAACGATCCAGGATTTCCTGTTTTGTGCAGTCTCCCTTAAGGCCTAATATAGAATAGACTTCTGCTGGATACTTACCGGATGTTCTAAAGGCAAGATAAGGGAAAACGTAGAATAACTGGTAGCGCGGATATCTGCGATACCAATTCCAGCGCAGGTTCTTCCCCTTATGAAAACGGATGTTATACAGCACATTCTTGAATAATTGAAAGTGCTCCCCGACTTCCAGGTCACTATTCTCGATCAATGCCCGATATATGTTTACATCGGGGATATGGTGATACAGGTATTTGGAAAAAGCGTAATAATACATCACTTTGAATTTACTCAACACCCGTTGGTACCATTCCAGATAACCCTGCTTATCAAGATTAGGCTGATATGGCAATAACTTGTACCTTATGGCTTCTTCATAATCCTGAATGAAACCGTACTTTTGAAGAATACCATCGGATTCATACTTCTTCAATCTTTCCAATCTTCCACTGTACTGATAATGATAATCATGTTTGATCATCAGATAGACATCACCGATTGCCATGAGAGCTTTGTATAGATTGCGTGTAATAAACTCCGTATCTGCTTCATTCAAGTCACGTTCAAGTTTCTCCCTGCAAAGAAGCAACCCGGCACCACGATTCAACATCAGTTTCAATCCTTCGAAGAGAGGAATTTCTTCATGTTTGAATTCCGGGAGATACCTGAGGATATTATCCCTACCGTAAATGACATGATGCCCATATTTCAGTTCATACCAGATAAGCCAGAAAGGTGCGTTTTTCACATCATTGAGAGTCAACAATGGACTGAAATCCACATCAATGCCGATTTCGTCACTGAGTTGATGCGATAGAGTCTGAAGTCTTTTCTTGTATTGCCGTACTTTCAGATACGGAATATTCCTGATAAAAATGAAGAAATCATAGTCATTGAAGAGTTTTTCCTCTCCATCCTGTATAAAGACTCCCCCCTCTCCTCTTCCATACCCGCCGCCCAGCATGATGGTAACAAGATGCTCCTTGGGAATGATCTCCAAGACAGCATCACGAACAATTTCCATATGCCTGTCTATCATTTTGTGCAGGTTTTGACTGCCATCTCGGGTATAAGAAAACATTTTACTCTCCGTATCTATTAGAAATTGATCAGTTCGTGGGATAAATAACCTTTCATCATTGTCAGGACTTTATCGAATTTCTTCCCACCGGGTACGATGATGTCGGCATTTTTTTTGGTGGGTTCTATGAATATCTCGTGCATGGGTTTTACAGTATCCATATACTGCCTCAAGACGGAATCAATGGTAAAGCCACGCTCCCGAATATCTCTCCGGATACGTCGGGCGAGCCTGATATCGGCATCTGTATCCACAAAGACCTTCAGATTGGCTAATTGAACCAGTTCAGGATAATACAGGGAAAAAATCCCTTCCAAAATGATGATGTCTGTGCCGTCAATCACCACTGAGCCGGGAACTCTCTTGTGCGATATGAAATCATAATCAGGAAGAACTACTTTCTTCTTATCAACGAGATGCTTCACATCCGAGATCAGGAGTTCATAATCCAGTGCATCCGGATGATCAAAGTTCACTTCATCCTGTTCCTTTTTCGGTAAGTGGCTCAAATCACGATAGTACTGGTCGTGAGAAAAGATGGTCAGGCTCGAACGAGCCAATTGCTTTCCAATCTCCCTGGCGATTGTGGTCTTCCCGGAACATGTCCCTCCAGCAATTAGGATGAGATGTGCTTTTTCCATTATGACTTCCTTTTAAACAGAGCTCGGAACAAAATCTTCATATCCATACCGAAACTCTGGTAGGCATAATAAAATCCTTCATGCATGCCGTCATAATCTGAGATATCATCATGCATGGTATCCGCATAATTAAACACACCCGGCTGATAATCAGGTAAGTCTTTGATCAGCATGAGATGCTTTGGTTGAACATCCAGAAGTTTATTCCCAACCAGGCGCAATTGTCCACGCCAAACGAAGAAAAGCAATGAATAGCGATCCAGATTGAAGAATGTGAAAACTCGCTTGAAAAAACTATCGGGAACTTGGGACATGGTTGGCAGTTTTGCGATTTTTCCATTCTTTTTGATAAAATATTCCTTTTTGTAAGGATACTTGGCTTCCCAATACAGTTTGATCAAGTACATGCACATATAGGGTATGAACAGCAATACGATCAGGATAGCTGTAAAGAATGACTGAACAAGTCTTTCCATGAAACTGAGAATGATCCTTCTTTCCACACCTGAAATGAGAAAGTCATTTGTGATCTTGATCATTTCCCCCGTCGTACCGGAAATCAAATGATTCTTATATGCAATCATCTTATTGACTTCCAATTCACTACCAATGTATGTATAATCATATATGATGCAATTTTCGACCGTTGTCTGCGAATCAATCAGAACATTGTCTCCGAATACTGCATTCGGTCCAACCTTTGTCAATTCCCTGAATCTGACATTATCACCGGCAAGAATTGGAGGTTCTATATTGACGCCACGACCAATTTCCGTATTGCTGCCAAGAAATGCGTCACGTTCATGTATATAACCGGGAAGAACAAAACAGTGCTTCCGCTTGCTTAGAATATCCATCGAAAGATTATAATATTCAACGATCCCAGTGATTCTTGAATAGGAGAAAGGAGCATCCTGGGGTGTTATAACTTGTGCATCCTTCATCGATACCCCAGCTTTCAAGAATTTGATACAACCGGCATCAAAAGAATCTGTATTTTCGAAAGCTGAGATGACAGGCTCGATATTGTCCTTATCGTAATTGATGAAGATGGAATCATCAATGATCAGTAAATCGCAATCCCGACAAAAGCTGTTGTTTTTTAAGAGGATTTTATCGATTGTGTCCTCTTCACGAGCCAGATTATACGTAATATGCACACCCCAGCGATCACCATTCTCAAGTAGTTTTTCTATCTCCTGGGAGGAAAAATCAGTCACGAAGCGAATTTCCTCTATCTTTAATAATGAGCACAGGTCGATATAAAATTCCGGTAAGGGTTTATTCACTACTTTGAGCAGGCAGGCGGTGATATCGGGGAAATAGTTCTTAACCCACGCATAATTGGCTTCTCGTGCTAGGATCAGGCATTTCACGATGGCAATCCCATACTGCTGATATTTAGGAAAAACTGGCTACAGCGGTTTCTAAATCATCGTAAATTTCAAAGATCTTATAAGCACGCGTGATTTGAAAGACCAGACGCGGCTTTTCCGACATATTTGCAATACGAATATCCCCACCTGCTTCAGAAGCAGCCTTCAGGCATGCCACAATGCTCCCCAAGCCTGTGCTGTCGAGAAAATCAAGGTTGTGAAGATCAAATACGAAATTCGCTGTATCCTTGGAATATTCCTGGAATTGCGTCTTCAGTGTTGGAGCATTATAGGCATCTAATCTGCCGTGAATGATCAGGATACCAACATCGTTCTGTTTCTGATATTCAATATTCATATCGCCTTCCTTTAAAATTTCATCTTCAATATGCGCCTTTCCCGCCAATAACTGCTGGAATGGTCTGTAGTAATATCTTTATATCCTTCCAAATTCCTCTGCTGTTGATGTATTCAAGGTCAAACTGGACCTGTTGTTGAAATGGAGTATCGCTTCGTCCGCTTACCTGCCATCTTCCAGTTATTCCCGGCAATACATGCAGCCTTTTTCTTTCTTCGAGTGTATAGAGCGCTACTTCACGTGGAAGTGGTGGTCTTGGACCCACAAGACTCATGTCACCCCTGATTACATTGAATAACTGGGGTAACTCATCAATACTGGTACGGCGAATGAAGCGACCCACGTGCGTTATCCGCGGATCCCTCTTCATCTTGAAGATCACTCCATCCTTCGATTCATTCTGCTCAAGAAGTGCATCCTTCATTTTATCGGCATTTATCTTCATGGATCTGAACTTGAAGAAACTAAACTGCTTTCCATCCTTCCCGACCCGATTTGCTTTATAGATAATGGGACCAGGGTCATCAACATAGATAGCGACAGCAGTAAGAATGAATATGGGCGACGCTAATAGGATCGCGATTGGAGTCAAGGTATAATCAATGACCACTTTCATGATCTTCGCAAACAGAACTGTGCCTTCCCAGGCAATGACCTTCAGTTGAACCTTCGCCCTGTTCTTGCGCCGGTTCAATGAAAGCATCTTGTTCATCCACAATTCACGTTCTTTTTTATCCATTTATCACCTTACAATTATTTTTCTGTTTATATATGTTCTGTAAAGGATTATCTTTTTCTCTTTCCCTTTTTCCAGAAATAAACACGGTAAAGGAATAACGGATTCCCAATGATATATCGCTTCCACATGCGTTTCGGTTCCTGGATCAGCCTGTAAACCCACTCGATCCCTAATTCCCGCATCCATTGGGGTGCTCTCGGTATCGTTTCGGAATAGAAATCGAAAAGACCTCCTACACCCAGGTTTACGGAAGTTTCAAGTTTACCACAATTCCAGGAAATCCATTTTTCCTGTAGAGGGGCTCCAAAGGCAACAAACAGCATATCTGCATGACTATCATTAATGCCTGCCACCACCTCATCATTCTGCGTTTCCCAATTGAAATAGCCATTCCGATATCCGGAAATTCGCAGATTCGGGTACTTTCGCTGCAAGATATCACTTAATTTATCAACGATCCCCGGCTTGGCACCCAGCAGGTAAATTCCGTATCCTTTATCCTGTGCAAGTTCGCATAGAAAAGGAAACATATCTGTCCCATTCGTGTTTGCACGAAGAGGTTTCCCAATCATTTTACAGCCGAGATTGATACCTGAACCATCAGGAAATATAATATCGTTGGACTGCAAAATACCTGCATACTCTTTATCATCCATTGTTTTATTTAGACAATCAGCATTGATAAAGAATACATTTGCATGGGCTTTTTCAATGATCGCTTTATCGATCATCTCCACGGCTTCCTGCATTTCGATATTGTAAAATTCTACATCGAGAAGGCAGATCCTTTTTGCATCCGTGAGATGTTCCTGATGATACAACAAGGCGGGAAGTGTTTTTAAAATGATGAGAAGATTGTTCCGTAAACTCTTGCTTTGCAGATACTCAAGATCAATGGAATCTCTCCCCTCATGTGCCATTCCAAGACTGTTTCTGATGAACCACAGGTTAAACACTCCCGGCATTGCACTCCATAATGGGTTATCCTTCTCCATGGCTTCGTCTGCTTTGCGAATGCTGATTCCGACTAAATCCAATTTCCAGTCAAATACATAGGGAAGTAAACCCATGATACGCAGGAAGTATTGTT
>DAONDQ010000094.1:7404-11406 GCA_035402645.1 Candidatus Cloacimonadota bacterium
ATTGTTTCACATTAAAGTAATGTACTTCCAGCGTTTTCCCTTTTGATAATTGAATATCATTCCAAATCCACATGGATTTTCCGGTGATGATTAATCTGATGAGACAGAAAAACCACAGAGGAATGAAGAAAACCACATATAATAAACTACTGATCATTTCTTATGCGACTCTTCAAGTAGGTTAAAAACTGTTTTAAAACGACTCATGAAGCATTGTGTCGTATAATCTTCAGCGACCATTTTATATCCATTTTCTCCAAATTTCAACATCTTGTTGAAATCTGTCATCAATTCCTGGATTTTCTTTGCCATGAGTTTTGGTTGATTTTCTGGAACAAGATACCCGTTCACTCCGTCTTGCAGCCACTCACCAATACCTCCCACATGAAAAGCGACGACAGGCTTGCCGTGAGCGAAGGATTCCACACCGATCAATCCAAATGGTTCCTGCCAGCGGGATGGGACGATCACGATATCTGCATTCTGATAAAAAGGAACAACGTCATTTGCCCATCCTATCAGATTGACCTTCTCATGCAGTCCGTATTTGATGATGAGGTTGCGAATAAACATCTCATCATTTCCGGTTCCAATGATGTCAGCCTTATAGGGCATTTTGATATATCGGAGAGCATCGAGTAATAAATCAACACCCTTTCCACGGATGAGTTGTCCAACATAGAGCAGTTTTATGGATTCTGATTTCTTTTTCATTGGTGGATCATAGAGTTTCTGAATGGGGTATATCTTGTGTATTTTTTCAGCATCCCAACCATTCCTGATCAGGTTGCTCTTCATATATTCCGACAAAACGATCGATACATCGGCTTTTTTGATTTCCTTTAATAATTCCTGCTTTGCATCGATGTCCAGGAAACGGAATGGAATCATTCCGCCTGACTTTCTTTCGATTCCCAGGGAACA
Source organism: Candidatus Cloacimonadota bacterium (assembly GCA_035402645.1). GTDB lineage: Bacteria > Cloacimonadota > Cloacimonadia > Cloacimonadales > DAONDQ01 > DAONDQ01. Next base: position 8,329 of record DAONDQ010000094.1, read on the forward strand.
AGCTGTGCAGAATAGTCTCCTGAATGGTCTTTTACAGTTGATTCGACCAATGGGATAATACTTATGCTTTCTCAAACAGTAATAGTCATGGTCATGAATAACGCTGATCATTTTGAAATGTTGCCGTAAACTCTTCAAGAGTGAAGGATCGCTGACTTTATGAACAAATGCACATTGAATGCTTACTTCCTTCAGCATTGTATACAGGTTGTTACGGCTGCGGGGATCATCATAGAAAACCTGATCGAATTGATCGATCAAACCATCTTCTTTTTCACTTTTCCTCTCAAAGAGGGCATACAGTCCCCATCCATCTTTTCGCAATAACTGCGCTACCTGGGCAATGTACCTTTCCACACCCCCAATATAACAGGAACTGGAATTCACGAACAGCAGTTTTGGCATTTTTTCCTTGTGGCTTATAAAGTTAGGTTAAACGCTCATATGTTTTCTCATACAATTCGATTAAATACTCATACGTATATTTTTCTTTTACAAGCCGCATTCCATTTTCTGCAAGAATTGGAAAATCGTTCTTTTTCAGATAAGCTTTTTTCATTTTTTCTGCCAATGAATCAATATTCTCACTGATAAAGTTGTAACTGTTATGATCTTCAACCACCAGGTTCGGATCAACCACATCACTTTGAAGCACAGGTGTCCAACTCATCCAGCTTTCCACTACTACAGCTCCGGAATTCATGAAACGTACAGGTATCACATGAATATCTGAATATCGCAACCATCCAAGAACCTCCGTCCGATCAACCATATCCGTAAAGATGACCCTTTCTTTCAAATGTGGATCTGAGTCGATCCTATCCTTCATCTCCCGATAAAATTCAGGTTCATAGTCTTTCCTTCCAACAAAGACGAGTCTTGAATTGGGTAATTCTTTCAACGCTTTCTGATATGCTTTCAGAGCTATATCCTGTCCTTTCACATTGGATACTCTTCCCAGGCATAGAAATACGAATTCATCATCCCCAATACCATAATGAGGTCTGGGAGACGGAATTTCCTGTTCATATTCTTCCACATTGATCGGTACGGGTGAATATTCCACATAATCATTATATTTCTTGAAGAAATCCATTTCCTTGTTACAGATGGCAAAGATATGATCAAAATGCTTGAGGAAGAACTTCTGCCTCCAGTTGGGCTGATAATGACGTAGGATGTCTGGATCGATCCTGCCGTCCCTTTTAATGATCCCTGCATAATCCAGAAAATCAAAACTGCAGAGGATAATGGGAATGCGATTGATCTTTGCTGCCATGAATGCGAGCATATTATTGTGGTTTATGGCAGGGAAGCATTGTATGACATCGAATTCACCCTTCGCAATAATATGGAATATCTCAGGGCAGAATGTCCGACTCGAAAGATTTGGGAAATGGGATGTCTTGTTCATCACATCATGTAAGCGGTAAATATGAAAGCCATCGGCGAATTCATATCTCGGCTTTTCGATACGTTTCGGGCAAATCACTGTTACGTCATATTTCTCAGCCAATTTGCGAGCCTGGAAATAAATATTCGTCTCTGCTCCTCCCACTTCGGGGTAGAATCTATTGGTAACAATAGCGATTTTCAACTTATTGGATGGTTCCGAACTCCTTTCTCCAAATTTATCAATATCAGCCAACATCCTTTGAGATACGATATCCACAACATAATTGGCTTTCGCTTTATCATGCAGCCTTTCACCATATTTTTGAACCATATCCGGTTTTTGAAGCAAGTCTATCACTTTATTGGCAAATTCATGCGCTCCTTCAGCCAGGAAAATTTCATCATTTGTAAAATCAAAGCCCTCTGCACCAATTTTTGTTGTGAGAACAGCCTTCTTGACCGCTGCTGCTTCGAGAATTCGGGTGCGAGTTCCCGATGCAACCCTTAAGGGTAATATGACAAACAGAGAATTGGCGATCATGCTGTTCAGGTCTTGTACCGGGCCGATCAGTTTGAGTCTTATTCCCGACAATTCAGTATGCATTGCCATTGGATCCTTCCCAACAACAAGGATATCGATCCGTTTTTCCTGAAGAGTTTTAGCCAGCAAAGGATATATCTCTTTTGCAAGATAGATAAAAGCATCCTGGTTTGCAGCAGAGTTCAAGGTCCCGAAGAATATGATATATGGATTGGGCTGATCACTTGGTACTATTGGATTCTTCACCTCCTCCATCATATTGGGTAGAATGCAGAAACGTCCTTCAGGTGCGTGAGGCTGATATTTAAGATAGACCATATCCCTTTCTTCGGAATTGGAGAAGAAGAACATATAGGGTCTATGAAATACGATTCTTTCAAATATCTGGAGCTTGGTCTTTTCCACAAAATAATAGCGATGCTGTAAATCGGGACTATGTTCCCAGGAAAGGGAACAAATCCGTGAAAACAGCATATCCACATCAAATACAACCTTACTGTGTGGTAATACCTGCGTGGCAATTCTTGCCAATGGTGAAGGAGAAAGAAAACGGAAAAATACATAATCATATTTTCCGTTAATGAGAATTTCCTTGAACTTCTTCTTATGATGTGAACCGAATGAGTAAATTGCCTGAGACCAGAATTTTGATGTCAGTTGCGTACCTACAACAAATACCTTCCCTTTACCCTGGTGAGGAGGGATCGGCTGATAAAGATAGTCAGCGGTTCGAATCAGGAGTAAATCAACGTCAAAGTGTTGCTGCAACTGGTTCCAAAGAAAGCGGCTACGATTCTTATCACCACCTGGAACACCGGAAAAGGGAACATCTACATAGAGAAGCTTTGGCATCTTTATCTCCCCTTTTAATTATGAATGGGAAAAATGCCAATATATATGAGTTTAGGCAAGTAATATTTTGTAGGGACACGGGAATCTACTTATTTTTACCAAAATATTTATTCCAAAATGTAACATCCTCATGAACGTGGCATAAGATTCCAATCTGATGGTCTATTGTAGAGACGACCTATACGGGCGTCTCTGTTTCTGGAGTTCATATCGCCTATGTATCAATTATTGAGCGTATTATTTAAAGGCGATGTGGACTTCAGGAACGGGTGAGATATGAAGTCCACACA
>DAONDQ010000095.1:0-11326 GCA_035402645.1 Candidatus Cloacimonadota bacterium
CACTACTTTGACCTTGGTACGTGCGCCAATCACCAAGTTGTCAGCTCCGACTTCCTTGATGGCTCCGGCATTACGCACTTCCAATCGAACGGAGGAATAGAACTTCAGCGCCACACCACCGGTAGTGGTTTCTGGATTCACATAGGATGGAACGCCAATCTTCATACGGGTCTGATTGATGAAGATAACAGCTACATTCGACTTGGAAACGATAGCCGTCAATTTACGAAGTGCCTGCGACATCAGACGTGCCTGTAGTCCCACATGGCTGTCTCCCATTTCACCTTCGATCTCCTGCTTCGGCACCAGGGCAGCGACTGAGTCAATAATGATCAGGTCTATCGCATTGCTCCTGACCAATGCTTCAACGATTTCCAATGCCTGTTCACCGCCATCCGGCTGTGAAAGCAGAAGGTTATCTGTATCCACACCCAGCTTCTTTGCATAGGCTGGATCGAGTGCGTGTTCAGCATCAACGAATGCCACGATGCCACCCAGTTTTTGTGACTGTGCAGCGATGTGAAGGGAGAGTGTCGTCTTTCCTGAAGCTTCTGCTCCGTATATTTCAGTGATCCTTCCCTTGGGAATACCACCGATTCCCAGGGCGATATCGAGATTCATCGCACCTGTGGGAATCACATCAACAGCCAGGTTTGGCTTGTCGCCCATACGCATGAGCGTACCTATCCCGTATTTTTTCTCCAATTGGCTGATGGCAGTCTTTAATGCAGCTTCTTTCGCTTTATCCATGGCTGTCCTCCTATAGTATTAATTTTTGTATTCACTTTATATTCGTTAAGCATGACATTTTCTTCATGTTTCTAATCTGGAGTTCAAACATCCTACTCAATCCTGGCACTATAAAAGATAATAGGATGTGCGGACTTCAGATTATTATCGCATTGTTTTTGAAGTCCGTATTGCCTCTTACCTCGAGATAAACGTTAGTCATACAGGCAATGTGAACTCCAAAAACTTGGTTCAGCAGGATCGGAGTCCTGCTCAACATCAGAGATTCAGGTCATATTCATCGATGGCTCTATAGATCGGACCCGTCGGTGTAAGCCTGCTTTCAAATAGAACCAAATTCGAAAGCTTGCATTCCGTCAAGGGAAGAAATGCCCCATTTATTTCTCTTTCAGATGCTACGGGCAATGGGGTTTTGATACGCCCGAGCGTCACATGATACTGTAATGGTTTCATATCCGGTTCGTATCCCAACTCCCTGAAGAATTTCCTGAATTCCTGTAAGAATTTGGGGATTCCCTTATCCTCTGATTTGAATTTCAGCCAGACCAGTTTCGGGTTATTCGCAGGATATATCTCACAGCCAAGATACTGGATAAGCACCGGATAGAGCAATCCCACCTTGGAAGCGATGAATTCACGTAATTCAGGCAGATCCTGCGTGTTGATCTCACCCATGAACTGCACCGTGAAGTGCATCTGATGGGGAGCAACCCAATTCACACCCACCGGATATCTTTTCTTATAAAGAACCAGGAGGTCTGATATGGTACGCTGAATTTCCCTTGGGAGTTCAAAGGCAAGGAACAGTCTCATCAGCGCTTGTAGCCAATATCAAGGAGGAACTTCTTGCGGTTCGAGACATCTGTATCCAACTCAATACCCTTGGGTGAAAATCCGTCCACAACACCAATGACGCCTCTTCCCAAGTCGGTCTTTGCCAATATGACATCTACAGGATTGGAAGTGGCACAAAAGATATTCACAACTTCCCGACAGTCTTTAATGGCAGGCAGGACATTGATGGGATAAGCATTTCGAAGAACGATGAGGAAGGTATGACCTGCTGCGATACGCCGCATGTTATCGACTGCAATCTCGATCAGATCATAATCATTGCCTTCCTTGCGAAGAAGGCAGGGTCCTGATGCCTCAGCAAAGACAAGACCGAATTTCACTTGCGGAACCGAATTGACAATTGCTTCGTACAGGTCTTCAACAGTCTTGATAAAATGAGCTTGTCCGAAGATGATATTGCAATCTTCTGGAACCATGATTCTTTCAACAATGTTCTCCATTGTCCTCTCCTTGTCGTGAATGCTGATTATGATATGTTAAACCATCTGCAAAGATGTCAATACAAATCCCAAAAATCATCCCCGGCTTCGAGAGGATGACTAATAGAAGGGCAAAGACAGATAGAGTTCTGGATCCCCGCCTTCGCGAGGATGGCAACCAGAGCAGACTTAACTCTCTGTCACTTTGTGACATCTCCCTTACCATAAGGGAGAAATTCAGAGGGTTCGCGAGGATGACAAAGTGCAGATCGAATAGCGATTTATAAAACTGCGTACATTATTAGTCCTGCAAGGACGAAATAACATAGCCTAAGGTGAAGTGCAACGCAACCTCAGGAAGGAAAGAATTGCCCTTAACTCTCTGTCACTTCGTGACATCTCCCTTACCATAAGGGAGAAATTCAGAGGGCTCGCGAGGATGACCGTGAATGCAAATCTTCAATCTTAAATCTTCATTCTTAAATCAGCGAAGCGATGGGGGGTAATAGAAGGGAAAATAAAAAAGACGCCTGGTATAGGCGTCTTTATGTTACAAAATGGGTATTATGTTAGATGACTTTCTTAACCTTGTTGGCTTTCAGGCAAGACATACAAATCTTGATCTTTTCGACTTTGCCGTTCATCTCAGCTTTGATTTCTTTCAAATTCGGGAAGAATTTACGCTTGGTGGCATTTAAGGCATGGCTACGGTAATTACCGTTTTGGGCACCTTTTCCACATACATCACATATTCTTGACATGTTTCACCATCCTGAAATTTCGTATAATGAAACAACGAAAAGTTTGGTCGGGTTACTGGCAAGTAATTTATTCAAATCGTTGGAATTTATTCAATATTTTGTCTTTCAAACACAAGCGGCAGCAGGATGTCGAATTGTGAACCACCGCCATCCCTGTTCTTATAGGTGATGTTCCCATGATGGTCATGAATGATCTTTTCACAAATCGCCAAACCCAAACCTGTACCCTGTGTCTTTCCGGTTGTAAAGAAGGGATCGAAGAGATTTTTCAGCATGAAATCAGGTACACCGGGACCTGTATCGGAAATCCTGAAATGGAAGTATTTGCCCTGGATATCGGCATCAAGGATAACAGTACCTGTTTCCGGTATGGCTTCCACACTGTTCTTTAGAAGATTCAGCAGAACACGCTTCACCTTCATGCCATCGAGGCAAAGTTTCTGATCGACCTTGTTATTCACTTCAAAGGAGATCGTCTTACCCTTGCTGATCTGATTTCCATGCAGGACAAGTTCGTTCATAGTCTCTTCCAGATCAAAAGGTGAAATATAGATCGTGCTTTCCTTGCCATGTGCATAATCCAGCATTTCCTTCACAAGCTGATCGAGGAAATCGGTCTGTTTGATGATATCATGGCTGAATTCAGCCGCCTGCGGATAAAGTTGTTCTATGATCTGTGCCGCAAGGACGATCACCGTGAGAGGTGTGCGAATATCGTGGATGATCTTGCTGGCTGCCATACCAATGGCTGCAAGTTTGTTCTTCTTCATGATGTTTTCAAGGGCTTCGATGAAACGGGTATTGGTTTCACGAAGACGGAAGGAAAGGGTTCGTATCAGATTGAACAGGAGTTTGGGGTAGGACGTGCATAGATCGATGAAACTATCCTTTCCGATCCGAATAAGGACTGAATCCTGATTCGCAATTGCACTGGCAGAACGGGGGAATTCATCGATGAGAGCCATCTCACCAAAGAACTCATTCGGTCCCATCACGGTAAGTGGGGCTTGTGTGGAATCGGGATCAGGAATAACCTTGTTAATGGTCACTTCTCCCGAAATGATGATATAAAAGAAATCACCGGGAGTACCTTCAGAGATGACGGCTTCATTTGCTGCTACTTCCAATCTGTCAAAACGATTGGCAACCTGAGTCAATTCTTCATCTGATAAACCAGCGAAGATATCAATCCTTTTCAAGGTATCCAGTAATTCCATGATTCTTCCCCCACGGAAATTCTTTTGCATATTATTTACATATTCTTAAAGATGTCAATGAATTTGGTTTTCAAAGTAAAGATATTGACACCAGATGCTTATTATAATCGATAAGAATTCATAAAATAATTAACGATGGATAAAAAATGCGTACGATTGCTTTACTCCTGGTATCCAATGTCTTTATGACATTTGCCTGGTATGGTCACCTTAAGTTTAAGAATGTGCCTTTATTGACCGTTATTGTTGTCAGCTGGCTGATCGCATTCTTTGAATACTGTTTCCAGGTTCCTGCAAACAGGATTGGAAGTCAGCAGTTTACCACTGCTCAACTCAAGACGATACAAGAAGTGATAACCCTGGTTGTCTTTTCCGTGTTCTCGGTATATTATCTGAAGGATGATTTTCGTTGGAATTATGCTGTCGGTTTCTTCTTTATCATCCTGGCAGCATTCTTTATCTTCAAAAAGTGGTAGGGGGGGAGCAGAAGGTTACGCTTCGCTCAATTAAGAATTAAGAGTTAAGAATTAAAAGTTGGAACAGAAGGTTACAGGTTACGGAGGACAGTGCGGAGAATAAAGAATTTGACATCTTCGATTTTAATCATTCAGAATAGATAAGTGCCATGTGCCAAGAAATTCCAGAGAAGATTTGGAGGAACCATGTACATTCGGTTGTTGCTGATACTTTCCCTTGTTCTTTCTCTCCTGTTCATGTTTGGATGCAAAGTGAAAGCACCTGAAAATAACAAATTGATCGTGGGCATGGAACTGGCATACCCACCCTTCGAAATGACTGACTCGCTGGGAACTCCAACTGGTATCAGTGTTGATATGGCAAAAGACTTGGGGAAGGCTTTGGGCAAAGAAGTGAAAATCGAGAATATTGGGTTTGATGGACTCATTCCAGCGCTTATCTCCAAGAAGATCGATATCATCATTTCATCAATGACCATTACCGAGGAACGGAGCAAGACAGTCGATTTTTCGAATCCATACCTGGAAACCGGACTATGCCTGCTCATATCAAAGAAATCCCCGGTAAAGGATATCAGGGACTTGGATGATCCGCATAGGACAGTAGCCGTGAAAAAAGGAACTACTGGAGCATTGTACGCAGCAGACAGTCTGAAAAAGGCGAAAGTGCTTGTTCTCGATAAGGAAAGCGCCTGTGTGCTGGAAGTGGTACAGGGAAAGGCAGATGCCTTCATATATGATCAGATGTCCACATATGTCAATTGGTCGAAGAACAGGGAAACGACAAAGGCAAACCTGAATCCGTTCAAAAAGGAATATTGGGGCATTGCCATGAGGAAAGGAGAACCTGAGCTAAAAGGGAAGATCAATGACTTTTTGCAGAAATATAAAAAGGATGGCGGATTTGAACGGCTTGGAGATCGATATTTGAAGGAACAGAAAGAGTTGTTCAAGCAGATGGGCTATCTATTCTACTTTTAACAGGACATCGTTTGGCTGGGCTTTTTATTTCGCAGGAACACCATGAACATCCCAAGTGGAGCAATCTCGCCTGGGTATTGAGCGCTATCCTTGTCTTTATCATTATCAGCGGGATATTCATCTTTGCTTTCAGCCAACTGCAATATCATTTTAACTGGTCGGCAATTTATAAATACAAGGCGAAATTCATACATGGCTGGCTGATGACCATCATCATATCATTATTTTCACTTGTATTGAGTCTTTTCATCGGATTTTTCTTTGCCGTTGGACAGCAATCACGGTTCCTTCCATATCGAATGATCAGTAAAGTCTATATCGAGATCATACGCGGAACACCTCTTCTAGTGCAGATATTGATATTCTTTTATGTGATCGGGAGTGCATTTCATCTGAACAACAGATACGTTGCCGGGATACTGATCCTGTCCTTTTTCGCTGGTGCGTATGTATCTGAGATCATTCGGGCAGGCATTGAAAGTATTGGAAAGACTCAACTCGAAACTGCCAAATCTCTTGGATTTACCAAACGGGATACATATCGATATATCATCATTCCGCAGGTTCTGAAACGGATCATGCCGCCCTTGGCAGGTCAATTTGTATCTCTGGTAAAAGATTCTTCGCTTCTATCCATCATCTCGGTCAGTGAATTCACGCTGAATGCCCAGGAAGTGAATTCATATACATATTCCACACTTGAAAGTTATATTCCGCTTGCCATTGGATATTTCATACTGACTTTTCCCATATCCATGTTGACGCGGTACCTTGAAAGGAAGTTCCATTATGAAACTTGAACTTTCTGGGATTACCAAAACCTACGAAGGACAGGTTGTCCTGGATCATGTATCTGTTATACTCGATGACATACATGCATTTGTCATTATTGGTCCATCCGGTGGTGGAAAGACAACCCTGCTGAGAATCCTGGCAGGACTGGAATATCCTGATAGTGGGAAAGTGACGATCGATGGGGAAGAGATTCAGTATCATGAATCGTGGCTGAGGAAGTACAGGAAAAGCATAGGCATGGTTTTCCAATCCTACAATCTCTTTCCGCATTTGAGTGCTTTGCGCAACATCACGCTTCCGCTTGAACTCGTTCATGGAATGAGCAGGCAGGATGCAGAGGCAAGGGCAATGGAGTTATTGGAGAGATTCCAATTAAAGGATCATACATATAAGAAACCGATTCAATTATCGGGTGGTCAGAAGCAGAGGGTTGCCATTGCCAGAGCTATGGCTATCAAACCAAAATTTCTGCTGCTGGACGAACCGACATCTGCTCTCGATCCTGAATTCACTTCTGAAGTGTTGGATATGATCGAGGAATTACGGGAAGAGCAGAAGGACTTGATACTGGTCACACACGAGATGGGATTTGCCAGACAGGTTGCAGATCATGTCATGTTTGTGGCAGAGGGCAGGGTGATGGAAATAGGAAATGCCGGGGAAATATTCGATGCACCTAAACAGGGAGAATTAAAGCAATTCCTGGATAAAGTACTAAAATACTAATAAAAAAAAGGCATCCATAACGGATGCCTTTTTCTATGTTTGTTTGTTTATTTCAAAAGTACCATCTTATGAACCGACTGATAATTGCCGGCAGTCATTCTATAATAATAAACACCGCTTGCGACACCGCGACCATGATCGTCCATACCATTCCATTTAACTTGGTATGTACCTGATGCTTTGGCTTCAGAGACTAATGTTTTAACAAGCTGTCCCTTGATATTGTAGATCTTGATGTTCACATGTGTCGGGTTCTTGATGGAATAAGCGATTGTCGTTTCAGGATTGAAAGGATTCGGATAATTACTGATCAGCGCAGTTGTCACTGTCGGCAGAGTAATGTCGGAATTCGGAGTGATCGTAGAAGAATTGGCAGCACGCTGTGGAGTTGCACGGAAGCAAGGCCAGGCAATGTTGTTCAAGGTTCTTCTCATATCGAGGAGATAAAAACCGACATCATTCGGAATAGCCAAATCCAATTCATTGGCATCATCCAAGAATCCAATTGCGGCACTTACCTTCAGGTTTCCGTTCAGAGTGATCGGGAAGTTATTCGCTTCAGTGGCATTTGGTTCAATCGCATGTAATTTACCGGAAGCATCACCGATGATGATGCACTGCTCATTGGCATTGTCTAATGCTGCGAGGATGGGAGCACATTCGGTGTTCGCACCTAAACTTACCGGGAAACCGCTAAGGGTGGCACCCTGGTGATTCATAACGTACAGGTTTCCATTATAGGTTGGAAGGATGATTTCCTTCTGACCATCATTATTGATATCTCCAACAATCGGTGAGGTCTTCAGGGATTGTCCGAGCGGTTGAGGTGCAAAGACCGTTGTGCCATCGCCATTCAGCGCATAAAGATTCGCGTTTGTACTGGAAGCGACGATGATCTCCAACTGCCCATCGTTGTCGATATCGGCAACGATTGCACCACTCTGTGATGAAGCATTCATAGTAAAGGGGAAACCTGCAATATTCTGCTGTGTCTCAAGTGAGATTACCTGTACCTTCGAATTAAGGGTCGTGGCAACAATTTCCAGGTTTGAATCAGCATTCAGGTTACCTACGGCAATGGAACTCAGCATACCTGCATCAAGTGTGATGGGGAAGTTTGGATAGTTGGAACCATCCGGACGAAGCACGATAATCTTTCCGGCTTGCGTGGATGTAATGATTTCCTTCTGTCCATCGTTATCCAAATCTGCGATTACAGGATTACTGCGCAGGGCACTTCCTCCTGCAACAGGAGTGAAGACTTGGGTACCGCTGAGATTATAGCATACGATATTGTTATTTTGAAGACAGGCGACAATTTCCTTTTGCCCATCATTATTGATATCATCAACAGCAACAGCCTGGTTTACCGCACTACCGCAGTTAATGGGGAAGTTTGGTAATTCACTCGAATTCATACGATTGACTGCGTGGATATTTCCTGTCTGGTCACCAAAAACAATTTCTTTCACTCCGTCATTATTCAGATCAATGATCAAAGCTGAAGATTGGGAAGCACCATTCAGGTTCAGAGGCCAGCCTGCATGCACAAGAGATAATTGAATATTGACCGGGAGTACTACAGTATAAGGATTTTCCGTTCCTTCATTTGCAGTAACAGTCAAGTTGAAGGGAATCGGCTCTGTTGTGATGCCGGGGACGGTGCTGAAACGGAAGGGATGGGCATTATTCATTATGGATGAACCACCCGATACATTTCCGAAAGTAGCATCAGCATCAATAACGGTTACACCCGGATATGATGATGAAAGGGTAGCATGCAGATTATTGGCAGTTGCCCAGGCAAGACCACTGTAAGGGTCGATTCTATTGTTAAGTAAAACTTTCAAGGAAATGGTTTCACCTGGATTGGGAATACCATCTCCATTACCGTCAACTTCTGACATGATCTTATCTTCCACCGTGATGAAGGGAATCAGGTCATACATGGTGGCTGCAAAAGCATTGATCCTACCACCACCAAGTTTTCCGACATAATTCGGATTGGTTGCATCGATATTATCACATGTATCGATCATGCGCTGTTTTAATTGTAAAGGAGTCAGTTCAGGATGCTTTGACTTTACCAAAGCAACAACACCAGCTGTAATGGGTGTTGCCATCGATGTTCCATCATAGAACTGGTAGCCGTTACCGGTAATGATGGTAGATTGTATACTGACACCGGGGGCAACGACATCGATGGGAGAACCATAATCGGACCAGGATGCTTTCACATCGTTTTGGTCGGAAGCAGCTACACAAAGCGCATTATCACAATCAGCGGGAGAATCATGATAAACGAGACCGTAATAAGGAGCGCTGGTGTCACTTCCAGTATATACTACACCATGTTCAATTCCCTGGTTCGCAGAATCACCGTTACCGGCAGCAACACAAACAAGAGCACCGTGATTCATGGCATAATTAACATATGTATTGGCTTGGGTTACGCTGGAACTGTATCCACCCCAACTGCAGTTGATGATCTCGGCACCTGAGTCGGCACAATAAGTAATACCTGACCAACCATTGTAAATATTTTCCGAAGCTGCATTCGATGGGGCATGCTTGCTGATCATAATCTTCGCATGCATCGCAGAACCGCTTACACCTAAACTGTTATCACCCACTGCATTTGCGCAACCGGAAACATGCGTTCCATGGTCATTCGTAGCATAGGATTGATAAGGATTGTTATCGGTGGCATGAGCATTATTCTCATTGAAATCCCAACCAATCACATCATCGACCTTTCCGTTTCCATCATCGTCAACACCATTTCCGCCACTTACGGTTCCATTTGACCAGTTGATTGTCATACCCGCATTCAATTCTGCTTGGTTTACCCAGATATTGGCTTGGAGATCGGGATGATTATATTTAACTCCGGAATCGACGATACCAATGACCACATCTCCCGATCCGGTTTCATAATCCCAGGCTTGTGGGCACCATATGATGGGAAGATGCCATTGAGTGCTGAAGAGTGGATCATTGGGGATCATTCTTTCTTTCAATATTGATTCATAATCAGAAAAAAGGATATAAGGGTCTTTTGTAAGGGAATCGATGGCTTGTTCAATATTGTCATTCGACTTGATCGTCAGGCGATAGAATAATTGAATATACAGACCATTATCATTCCAGTAGAGATCCTTGACATCAGGAGTCATCTGCTCCATGCCTGTTATGCCATATTGGGCAGCCAACTTATCGAAACTCTTTAAACCCGTATGTATAGAGCCGTCTTTCAAAGAATAAGGAATCTTGCCCTGAATGTTATTGACTGCCTGTTTTGAGAAACAGACAACAATCGTATTGGGGTAGAAATAATCCTGATTAAACCGGACTGCCTGCAAGGCAAATACCACTACAAGCATAATGAATATCAAGGATAGTTTTCTCATTCGTTCTCCTATGCATATTATCATATCATTTTATTTAGCAAATTACGTTCTTAAATCATTCGTAAATTTTCTGTTGAGAGGTTAATGTCAAGACAAAAGGCAAAAAAAAAGAGATACCGTCGTAACGGTATCTCTTTTCATAATAGGTGGGTTTATTTCATCAGAACCATTTTTTGTGTAAGAGTCTTACCTGCAGTTTCAAAACGTGCAAAATAGACACCACTTCCAACATTCTGATTATTGTCATTTGTACCTGTCCAGACAAGCTTATGCAATCCGGCAGTAAGTTCTTCATTTACAAGTGTACGAACCAATTGTCCCTTCACGTTGTAAATCTTTACGCTTCCCATTCCGGCTTTCGGAACATTGAAGCTGATATTCGTTGTCGGATTGAATGGGTTGGGATAACTGCTCAGATTCATGACCGGAGCAATTTCCACAGGATCATCATTACCAACGACATTACGTACGATCGCACGAATCATGACGTTTCCTTCGGTGATCGGTTCCCATGCACCCGTGGTGGTCATACGCTTCCAACTGCTGTTGTGTGAATCTGTATCGAGACCGATCGCGGAAGCACCAACATATTCAAGAATGCTGATGTAGAATACGCCATCATTGTCTGTGATCACAGGAGAAGTTGGCATTGGAATTGTATTCCAGCCTTGGCTGATATTGCTGGTTGGATATGTGAATTGAAGCAACTGGCTTCCAGGGGCTCCATCAGTACCATCGGCATCCCATACACGAATGATCATGGATGTGGTTCCAACTGTGTTCACATAGACCTTGGCGAAATCAATTCTGCTACCATGTCCGGTTGTAGGCTGGGCATTGAATTTCACAGCCATGGAATGTGTGGCGCCAACATTGAAACCTTGGTTTGCTGCGTTATCATCGTAAAGAATTTCAGAATAGTCTGAACCCAATACG
>DAONDQ010000096.1:0-11287 GCA_035402645.1 Candidatus Cloacimonadota bacterium
ATTCCAAAAATTCGTTACTCCAAACAATGCGACACGATTTGATGTAAAAATATTGCAGAATCCAATGCAAATGCTTGAAGAATGTTATGCACGGTTTTTAAATGATATTCAAATGCCCGTGCCCGAAGCTCAAGGCTTGAAATCAATTGTATTACCCCTATACTCTTCCAAATCAGGTAATGTTGAACCAAAAAGTGGGTTGAACCAATGGAATGCAGATGATGAAAAGAGAAGAAGAAAGCCAAATGAAATGTACATTCCTGTACCTGTTTGGATTCATCATCAATTCCCAGATTTCTTTCCGCCTATAGACATATCTTTTAATTTGAAACTTCCTAATCAGAGAACGATAATTGCAAAAATGTGCCAAACACAAATAGTAAAAATTAACGGACACGAAATTAATAAGGGTAAGAGCTTGATGAGCAATCCCAATTCTGATTTAGGTAAATGGATATTGCGGGATATTTTAAATGTTCCAGAAAATCAAATTGTCACAAAAAATGATTTAGACAGAATCGGAATAGATTCAGTTGAAATAGAGAAAATAGATGATAACAATTATGATATAAATTTTAAGCAAACAGGAGAATTTGAAAGATTCAAAGCTAGGAATGAATAGAGCAATAGACACTCCTATATTAATCATCTTAATATTGTAGTTAAATCGCTAATCTTCAACCATGGTCTTCTTCTGTGAAGCATTCGGTGACAGTTTGAACAAACCAGAGCAATATCTTTAATTGATGTTGAGATTGAGTCTTTGTATTCAGATAATGGTAAGGTGTGATGACATTCAATATAGCCTATCCCAAGTTCTCCATAGGTAACAGGAAAACTGAATCCGCAAATTTCACAGTAAAATTTTCCCTGTAGGATCGCATTACTCTTTGCCTTTAACGTAATTTTACTATTTCGCTCCCTATATTTATGAATTCTATACAGTACATTACCCTCAGGAAATTCCTCTTCCTCGTCAGAAGATTCTTTAATCATATTATCATTAATTTGCTTATTGATTGTACTGATAATACTCTGAGAGATATTTTTAAGATATTCATGATCATTTGCAAACTGGTTCCAAATTTCTTCTTCCATTTTGTTGCCCGCTTGAAGACCTTTGCCGTCATAGGTGGGGTCTAGCCTTTTAAAGTTCTGGAGTTTCAAATAGACTGAATCAATACTTCGAAATGAATTATCGTGTGGAATATTGAGAAAATCAGCTCTTTGATTTAGGAGTTTACTTAATTCGGAAATCGCCTTATGTGATTTTGGAATATGTATACCGTCATGTCTAATGTAAACATTAAGAGCCAGAATCAATTCATCTCTTTGCCATGGAAGTTGTCGCATATGTTCATCCTCCGAAGATATTCATAGTTAAAGTAGATTATTATGTCAATTCATATCTATATCATTTCTTCGGTACTAGATTCAACCAAATTGTCATGGCAGAATGCCCATAACCCTTAGCTTAATAAAATTCTTCGAATGGATACACACTTTTTCTAAATGACAAATTGCAGTAGCGAATAGCAAGAACTCATCAAACTCTGTGGATCTTCAAATCACCCACTCTTCATCTGAAAGAGTATTCGTTCCCCTTTTTTTAATATATTTTTCACCTTGTCTCCGATTTTGGCATTTTTGTCCCGCAATATATATATGAAGGCAATGAATCAGGTTGCTGGTGACAGGTTACTGGTTACTGCGACAAAGTAAATCAGAGCAAGTCATTACTTGATGAAGAGCCTCAGAAATAAATCGAAAGAGGTAAATGAAAATGAAACCCAAATTCAATCACAGTCACAAGGGATTCTCGGGCAAGGTTGACGGCTTGGTGTACGGTATGTACAACAGCGATCAAATCTGTATCGCCCGCAGATTCGTAAAGTCCGTCGCAACCACGCAGACCACCCTCATGGGTGCAATCGCCATCAACCTGGGAACGCTGTACAAGACAGCCCAGGCTACTTACATCGCTGATCTGAAATCATACAGCCGCAAGTACAGGGCAAGAGTCCAGTTGGACAAGCAGTTGCCTCCATCCTCCAAGGCACTCTTCATCAAGATGTTCTGGGCTTGGCACAAGATCAGTCCGGTGGAAAATGACCTGTCTGTTGTCACCCTGGCTGATATCATCGACAAGAACATTGCCTGCAAATCCGTGAAGGATGCAGTCGATGCCGGGTATCTCCCACGTGTAGATGGGTATGAAACACTCAACCATATGATTGCGTAGGCGAAGCTGATGCTTCGCTAATTTAAGATTGAAGAATGAAGATTGAAGAATTGGCGGAGCAGAGCAGACCTAACTCTCTGTCACGAGACCTCCCATAATCCCTCCTTCCCAAGGCGGGAAGTGACTCGAGGGAAAAAGAGAGAAAACGCAATCATAAAGCAACAGGGCAGTCTTCGGACTGCCCTGATAGATTTTTATCTTTATCTTGACATAATAATTAACAATGAATAAATATTGAATATCGGATCACAATGGGGATAACCCCAAGATCAGTTGTTATCTTTACCCTATACCAGATTTATATTGAGAGCATATAAGTCTGGGCATTGGAGAATTACCTTATTTAGGGAGGGTAAAGATGTTACAGTATACTTGGCTCTTAAGTGGAAAACAATGGCAGATATCCAACAACGAAGGACTCACATTTCAAATACCCAATCATAATGGAATGCAGTATCTTACATCACTAATCATGCATCCTTCATTACCAATATCTTATATAAACCTTATATATGGAGGATTATATGAGATCACTGATCAGGAATTCAAAAAGGATTACAGATATAAACTAATCAAATACGGTCTCCAGGAAGAAGATTGGAGCATACGGATACCCAAAGTAGATATGACAACATTGAACCAGGTCTTCAGAGAAGTTTTCCGAACAAGAGACAGAATCGAAAAATACAAACAAAATAACGATTATGGTATGGCAGACATGTTGACTGATGAACTGGACAAACTAATGGCATATGTGGAGAATATCTGCGTCAATACAAAATATATCAGGCTATTCGACAATGATTATACGAAAGTAAGAAAATGCGTGCAGAAAGCAATGCTGAGAATACTGGGAATATTAAAGAACGATGATTATCAGCTTGCAGCCACTCTAAGAGCGAACATCGAATATATGGATAGCAGAGTGCAGTATAATCCATCGGAAAATATCAAAGTTGAAATAATAGAGAGGAATAAGATTAGTTGAATTGCGTTAGATGAAGTTTCAAATAACACTGCTGTAATGACAAAACAAATTTACAAATATGGAGTGTCACTCCATATTTACATGAAACGACCGATGGATATGATATAAAGCATTAATAAATATTTTACCAACGAATAAAAACAAACTTAATCTTATGAATATTAGTAACAAAATATTCATGATTATCATTTTCAATCATATTTAATTATACAACTTATAGTTATATATAAGCTGCCCACCAATCATCCCCAAAATTAACACTATTAAAGTAGGGATGTTGTGTTCCAAAAAGTAATTAATCTTATAGGAGGAATCATGAAAAAACTTTCTATTATGTTATTTTTCCTAGTACTGTTAACTTCGTTATTTGGTTATTCGAGCCCCAACGGATATCCCCTTACATATCCTCCATCAGGAGCAGGATTTCATATTGTTAATTATAGTTCAGTACAAATCACTATAGCGTATAACAACTCTTATTCCCTAGGAATGCTTGATTACAATCGTTATGTAAATACAAATGGGAATGGTAATTATGTTGAGATTCAACTTCGAGGAGAGGATGTCAGTCCAACAACATCGAGTTCATTTAGATTTGTGAGCGATTTAAAAGGATTAAGTAATTCTGAATTTCCAAATGATCATATATATCCTACTACAACAAACGATGAATATGATTGCTATTTAAGTAATTTTCATACAATACGTGGGGATGTACTCAATCAACAATCTTATCAATTTGAATTCATTGTGAATCTATGGCATGGCCCAACACACCATGAAGGATACTGGGGAGAATATGAAAGTGTAACAGATCTTACAGATGATTTAACTCCTCAGTTTTCAGTTGTACCATGGAATTCTGTGTATCAAAATGCATCTCGTGATATGTTATTTAAACTGCAACAAGGAACTTCAACATCATCAATAAAAAAACCTCTTTTAATTGTTGATGGAGATGATCCTGTAAATTCTAAAAGTCGTTATTATTACTGGAAAAATCGTATTGATCTAGCTAGCTCAATGTCATCTCTAAATCTCGACTTAGAACAATATGATATTTATCTACTTACATTTAATGATAGTAGAATAGATTTAAGGAAAAATGCCATGGCTACTTTACAAGCTGCTCAGTTTGTTCATTCATTATATGCAAATGACAACGCTGAGGGCACAGTAATTGCTGGCTTTTCTATGGGTGGTATTTTAACACGGTATGCGTTAGCCTTTGCTGAGCAAAATAACATTGCCCATTATTGCCGACAATATATTGCAATCGATAGTCCTCAACGAGGTGCAATGTTGAACTGGAATTTTCAACATGAGCTAAATGACTTACAAGATGACTTGGCTACAATTTTTGCAGGTGATCCTATTTTAAACCTTACAATACTCGGTTTTGATTCTATATCAGCAAAGCAACTTATAAGAACAAGTGCTTTTGTTGATAATAATGATGTGTTAGGGAACACAAACACAGTGTGTTTGGATTTCTTCTCAGAAATTAATCTAGAAGATCGCGATCTTTATAGACAAAATGGTCATTCAAATGCATTAGCCAGTGAATTATTGAATTATACTGGCAATCAAAAACCTGGATTCCCATATAAACAAAACATGATTCAAAGTACTGCAATATGTAATGGTATGCTCACATCAAGCGGCAACATAAATAACAATAATAAGTTAGTTGTAATCCATACTCCTATTCCTGATTGGATCTACTCCTCTGATCGAACAGTTTGGTCTATGCCCTATGATTGTCAACCTGGTTCTGTAGCAGGCTTAACTCCTAAAGAAGATCAAATGTATAATTATGATTTACCTATTGCTGCAACACGTTCAACTCTATTTTTGCATAATGCAAGTAAATCAGGTTTATCTCCTACGGATAATCAACTTGATACATCTAACTATAATACAATTAGTACTTCATTAATACCTGCAGGTTGGACCCCTGAAGAATATTTGGCAGACCATTCATACTTTGATAAAGTAATTTACAAAACAAATGAAGGAATGCCAACTACAGGCTCTAACTCAGGGCCGGCATGGTATTGGAAACATGGAGCTGATGATCAGAATCTCCCTTCTAACAATGTTATCGGGAAATTCTTGGCGTGGTCAGAGCAACTTGAGAATCGTGTAACATGCTTTATTTCAGGTAATGTATTGGATGATGATAATACTAACATTAGTGTGAAGGCGTATGTTAATGGTGTTCAACTACCATCAAGTCCTGATTATGACCATGTGCAAGCAGATGGAACCTGGAAGATTCCTTATACCTTTGTAAACAGTGCTGACGTTAATATTGTATTTGAAAAACCAAATTATGCGCAAGTGTCTAAAATTGTTCATGTAACTTATAATTCTTCTCTTGGAATTGCCCAATCGATAAATCATGTTCATGTAAGTATATCTGGGATAAATTTTGCGAATATAAAAGTATCAAAAAACAATAGCGATTTCGAATCGATAAGTGCAGCTTTGAGTTACATTCATGAATTGATTAATGACGGTCAGGTCATATCTGTTCCAATTCAAATAAATATCAGTCATAGTGACATACCGTATAGTGAACACATTGATTTATCATTTTTACCGGCTTCGATACCGAGCTTAACGATGAATGGTCTTTCTAGTGATGTATCCATTACCGGCAATTTGATTGCCAATTCGGAGAGCATTATTCATCTGGTCATTTTCAAAAATTTGATACTAGAAAATTCAAGTTGGGCTTTCATAAGGAATATCCAACATGTGACACTTGATGGATGTAAGATAAGAAACTGTACAGATGCGAATGCTATTTGTTCGGCAGTTCCAATTACTTTCAACAATTGTGAGATAAATAACAACTCAGGATCAATCTATTCAGTTGGCGGAGCTATCGTTATCTCGAATACAACCCTGATAATGGATAAATGCAATCTTCATGATAATGCAGGTTCTTTCGGTGGTGGCATTAATGTACATGGAAGCATATCAGTTGCAATAACAAATACAATATTTGAGAATAATCAATCTACCGGGGATGGCGGGGTTGATAATTCAGGAACTCCCGGAGGTGCAATCTATCTTGAAGATTGTAATAATATCCTAATAGACAAAAATCAATTCCTTTGTAATATTACCAGTGGTTCTGGAGGACCACTGGCACTCGATATGACGAGTCCCGTACCCACTTCGGTACATTTTACCATAACGAACAATAAGTTTATTAACAATACCCTGGCATACCAAGGTGGTAATTACCGTGGTTCTATTGGGCCAAGTTTTGCTGGATTTCTATTCTCAGATGCTACTTCAATTTTTTCAAACAATATCATAAATAGTACTGATTACCCAGGTGATTTTATGATTGCTGGAACACGTTGTAGCGGTACAATGCATATCGATAATTGCGATTTCATTATGAATATTTCCACAAGTAATGAATATGGTGCAATCTTTCAAAAATACTCTAGTGTATCAACTAACTTCGATAATTGTATATTCCAAACTGGTACTAGGGGTACATATTTTACTCGTCCTATGCCAAGTGTATATAGTACGAATACCGTAATGTATTCTCTTTTTAATTACGGTTATACGGGTGTTGATAACCCAATAAATGTATCGGCAAATGTAAGCGACATGAACCTTGATTCTGATTTCCATCCCATCTGGAATGCAACTGTAAAATCTCCTTGTATTGATAATGGTGATCCCAACACAAATAACCACATACACGTTTTAAATATTCCCTGGGATGAGGACAGCGATCGTTCACGTTACGATATTGGAGCATTGCTTCCATTGCCAACCGGTCACCGTAATGGTTTGATTACCCTGGAGAAAAAGGAAGTATGGAATTGGATTTGTATACAGGCTATAGATTTCCCCTGCAATCCTCGTTATGCAGATAAAATCATGAACGTATTTGGAAATTTCAGGAATAATGATCTTTTTAATTCCAGCCCTAATACTCGTCTATTGGAGAAAATGCTTTGGTTGTATAATAATGAGAACGGGTATGTACAATGGCTTGAACAAAATAACCCCCAACAATTTCTGTTCTCCAATCCAGATCTTAATGTAAGAGCACAATATGGATTTAAAATTCAATTAAGAAAAGATGAAGGTTCATTTGTTTGCCCTGAAACCAAACAACTGGAATTTGATGGATTTCAACCTGGGAATCCCAGCAATCCTGAACCGCAAATTGAAGTTTGGCGTCCAGTTATAAATGATTTTGGTATACTTGATCCAGGTTGCTCAATAAATAGTGCGACAGGAGTACTGGAAAGAGAAACCTGGATTGGTTACTTTCTAGATAAGAGTATGGATCCCTTTGTTGCGCTTGCACCTATTTTACCCCAGATCGTATCAATTAAAGCACAGGATTGGTGTGTGGCAAGAGAATTGACAACAGATGCCTATCACCATACTACATATTCTGAAAATTGGCTTGGTGGGATTGAGGGGGATGCTAAATTCGTTATCAATCCGGGTGAAATGGTTGCGATTTGTTATATAGGCAATGCCGATGTTGCTTTCCAATGGGGTGGGACTGAACTTGAACCTCCTTACTCTCCATACTTCAAACGGGAAAAACCAGAGCATTTCGTATATAATGAAAAGGAAGATTATCTGCCGATCTTTGCCTATATTGACCTTTCAGGTTATGAAGTCGGCAAGGAACCTACTGAAATAGCCATTTATGTTGATGGAGTATGTAAGGGTGCAGAAAAAATTACAGGTGAGGAAATTCAATTGAAAGCATATGTGATGGATGACCCTGACTTTGAAGAGGAGACGGTTGAATTCAAGTTATGGTCGCCTATAAAATCAGCTTCAGAGACAAATGCAAATTATCAGGTTATGAACAATCAAACAGGTATTTACAGTTTACAATCCAGTTCATTGAACAGGATCGGTAATTATGCGCGCGTAAGATTGGATAGTCCTGATTTGTCAATACCCCAATTGCCTTCAGTAAGTGCTTTATTAGGAAATTATCCTAATCCTTTCAATCCGGAAACCACGATCAAATATAACCTGGCTAAGCAATCCAAAGTAAATCTCGTAATTTACAATGTGAAAGGGCAGAGAGTCAAAACGTTGGTAAATGAAACAAAGATGGCAGGTTATTACTCAGTGAAATGGGATGGTAAAGATGAAAATGGACACCAAGTTTCATCCGGAGTGTATTTCACAAGATTTGTTGGTGACAACAAAAGCTTGACGAAGAAAATGATTCTTTTAAAGTAATAAGAAAAGTGAGGGCGGGGGAAACCCGCCCTTTATCCCGGGAGAACCATGAAATATCTATGGCAATGTGTCCTGCTGCTATTACCAATATATCTCTTCGGAGCCACACTGGAAGTAAGCCTGGATGGCACCCATGCTTATACCAGTATTCAATCTGCCATTAATGCTTCCTCAGATGGTGACATCGTTAAGGTTTATCCTGGAGTCTATGCGGAAGCACTTGAAACTAACGGCAAATCCATTACGCTGCAAAGCCTCTATCCCATAACGCTTTCCCAGGAAACTATCAATACCACGATCATCCATCCTGCTACTGTATCCTCATGCGTTGAAATAGATCATGGGGAAACTGTAACTATTAATGGCTTTACAATGACTAATAATGATCCTGTAAATATGATGCCTACGATGGTTGACGCAAATCATGATGGTTACATGGGTGGAGCCATTGAAATTACTGACCATTCAAGTGCAGCAGTTTTAAATTGTGTCATCCAGAATTGTTTTGTTCCGGCAGGAGGCATATATTTCAATGGAACGTCATTTTATCTTTCAAATACAACGATCCGCAATTGTATGAGTATTGATTCATCAGGAGGGGGACTTACTTTATGGGCTAATAGTGATTCAATAGTACAATTTGATTCAATACATCCCAATAGTATCTATAACAATATGCCTACAGATGTTTATTTGTCTGATGTTGCGTCTCCTTTAAATATCTCATTTGCTACCTTTAGCATTGCTGAAGCAGTTCCTGATAATTATTACTTTTTTGCCTATAATTGTGCTCCCATCCAAATAAGTGTTCAAACGCCTTTCTACACATTGATCAATCATGATCTCTATGTATCTCCAACCGGTAATGACCTGAATTCCGGATTATCACCATCTGAACCATTTAAAACAATTGTACAGGCATTAAAAATCATTCAACCTGATAGCTTAAATCCCAAGACCATACATTTAGCTGCAGGTACGTATTCCATAGCAGAAAATGATCAATTTTTCATACTAATGTTAAAATCAAATATGAGACTAATAGGAGATGAAACCCAAGAAACAATATTGGATGCGAGCAATGTCCGAAATGCCTATATAGAAATTTCAGGGCGAACCAACACTGAAGTAGCCAATCTCAAATTATTGGTATATCAGTCTACTCACTCGCCTATAACAATAGGTGATTCTTATTTTATTAAACTAAGCAATATAGAAATGGAAGGTAACTTATCGCAGGGGAACGGAATTCTTTGTGCTTATGATAACGATGTCATTTTGGAAAACATATTAGTTCATAATACAACGACAAATGATGATCAAAATTTAGCCTTCGATATCTGGTATACAGATGGTCTCATCATAAATAACTGTATTGTTGATAATTTGCATATCGACGGAAATAACGCAAATAATATAGCATATAGAATCCTGGAATCAGATGCCGTGGTTCGGAACTGTATCATTTCTAATTGTACTGCAGGGGATGGCGTTGTATTCATGTATCAGAATGTTAATGAAGCTGAAAGTGCCTATAACCTTGATATGTCGAATATGCTGATCTTCAACAATTCTACCCTGCATAATGATGTCTGGGCTCCTTATCTTGTTTCATTGCATAATCATTACAATCGAATGCAGATGAATAATTGCACTTTTGGCAATAATATAAGCAATGCTTCCTATCCAGTTCAAATCAACGGGGAGGCTGATGTCAGAAATTGCATTTTCTATAATCCCGCTATGAACTGGGATGTGGCCTTTCTGACAAATGAAGGTGGTATTATTTACCACCCGACGATCAGTAATTCTCTTTTGCATCATACTGTGTCTGCTCTCAATCTGGCTTTGCTTACTCAGAGTGAGATGATCAATAACAGCAATCCTCTGTTTCTTGGCTCTACGACAGACACACTGAGTATTACCCAGCCTGGATATTACTATCTGAGTGCCAACTCTCCCTGCATCGATACCGGCACAGCCGATACAACAGGGATAAACCTTCCCGCAATGGACCTGGCTGGAAATCACAGGGTTTGGAATAACCGTATCGATATGGGGTGTTATGAATATGGATCGGAACCGGTATCAATTGATGATCATACTTCACAGGCTGTCTCCGATAAGATTCTCTTAATCACGTACCCGAATCCGGTTCATATGTCAGGTGTAAGAAGCGGCTATGTCTTCCTTGAGTTCACTTTACCCGTCAGAGCCAAAGAGCCGCCTCTGATCGAGATATTCAATGTCAGGGGACAGAGAGTGAAATCAATGAGGCTCACGGAAAGCTATAACAGCCTGGTTCAGAAGGCAGGGCTTTCGAAAGATGTAAAGCAGGATGGGGAGTTCTTTTCTACTGTCTGGGACTGTAAGAATGACAGGAATCAGAAGATAGCTTCGGGATTATATCTTGTACGTGTGACTTCCGGAAGCCAGCAGGCAGTGAAGAAGATGGCTCTGCTGAAGTAAACTTCAGTAATTAAAAATTAAAAGTTAAAAGTTAAAAGTGGCAGAGCAGGAAGAACTAACTCTCTGTCACTTTGTGACATCTCCCTTAGCATAAGGGAGAAATGTTGACCCCTCTTTATCTCCCCTCCTCAAGGGGAGTTTTTTGTATCATGGATCCTCGCCTTCGCAAGGATGACATGGTCGGGGATGACAATTGGCAGAAGCTTATAGCTGATAGCTTGTAGCTTGTATGAAATTGCAGAAGAGAACATCGAATAGACAATAGCGAATATAGCCCAGAGCAGAACTAACGCCCCCTTAATCCCCCTCTTTACAAAAGTGGGGGAAAATTC
>DAONDQ010000097.1:0-11283 GCA_035402645.1 Candidatus Cloacimonadota bacterium
TCATCCTTTGGAAGACAGGCAAGATGACCGTTACCCTAAATATCAATGGAGTAAACTGTACCTCGATTCTTTCGATGGAATCGAAATATGGAATTTTATATCATCCTGGCTCAAGACAATGAATTATTGGAAAAATGGCGCATTCCATCTGCTGTTTCCCCAGATGTTCATACGGCGTCCATATCGGAAAGTGCTGAAATACTGGGATGATTTGAATCTTCAAGGAAAGCATAAATCAGGGATTGGAGCAATTGATGCACATGGAGTCAGTATCAGAATTCTGGGACTCAGGGTGAAGGTTCTTACTCATAAGCATCTTTTTGCGTATATACGAACTAATGTGCTGATTCCCAGTAAAGATGATATAACACAAGCTGACATTCTCTTAGCCTTAAGGAATGGAAATTCATATGTTGTGAATCAACGCATTGGCATACCCTATAATTTTTATGCGGGAATCACGGATAGTGAAGGAAACAATGCGACTTTTGGCGAGGATATTCATTTTAAGAAGGACATGAGATTGTTCTATAATCTTCCCAAATCAGGAAGGATTCATTTAATTTACAATGGGGAAACAATAGAAAAGAGGTCCGGTAGCAAAGGTTACTTTGAAATCAGAAAACCAGGTTTCTATCGATTAGAAATTCTTAGATATTTTCTTGGTTGGATCTATACCAATCCAATTTATGTAAAGGGTGGGGAATAAATGGAAAGAATTGATGTGAAGAATCTTAAGGAATACGTAAATCGTGAGATCATAAGTTATTTCCTCGTTTCAGAAAAAGAACTGAGGGAAGGGGCGAAAGACTTTTTCATCAGGATGAAGCTTACCGATAAGACAGGGAATGTAGCCGCCAATCTATGGAACAATGCAAAGACTGAAAATGAGAAATTCAAGGAAGGTGATGTCGTTAAAGTTAAGGCGATGGTCATTCTCTATAAGAATCAGGTCCAACTCACAGTGCAACAGATCAGGCTTGCTGAGTCAGTTGAATTCGACATGGCTGATATCCTTCCAGTGACAAAAAAAGATGTGAATCAGTTGGCAGATAAATTATTCTCATATATTGAGAACATAACAGACTCAAATATCCGTGCTTTGTTAAAACAATTCTTTGATGATAAAGAATTCTTTACCATATTTGCAACTTCCCCTGCTGCTAAATCATGGCATCATAACTTCATATCAGGTTTACTGGAGCATACAGTCAGTGTTGCAGATATCTGTGAGTTTGCCTGCACCAAATACCCATTGAATAAGGATATTCTCATTGCAGGCGCTTTACTGCATGATATTGGGAAAGTGTATGAATATAACCAAAAATCGAATATTGATTTCACTGATATAGGAAGACTGATTGGGCACCTTGCCATTGGTGATCAGATGGTGTTTGATGCAGCCTCAAAAATAAACAATTTTCCATCTGTTACGCTCATGAAGATCAGGCATCTGATTTTATCGCATCATGGGGAATATGAGAAAGCATCTGTTCGTTTACCGCAAACGCTGGAAGCAATTGTTCTTCATTTTGCCGATAACCTTGATGCTCAAACAACAGGAGTAATGCAATTACTGGATGGTGCAGCACCCGATGCAGAATGGTCAGAATTCGATCGAATGAATGAAAGATATTACTTTCTTGGATAAGCGATGTTCAGAACTGCAGTAATTGCGAGCGGGAGCAAAGGGAATTCAATATTCATCCAAACAGAAAGAACCGGTATATTGCTTGATGCGGGTATCAGTACTGCAAGAATAATGGAGTTTCTCAGTTCGAATCGATTAGTTAAAGAACAAATCAATGCGATTCTTATCAGTCATGAACATAGCGATCATATCAAGGGTATTGGATCTATTGCGCGGAAGACCGGAAGACCGGTTTTTGTCACTCTTCCAACATTCAATGCCTGCAAGCATGCCTTAGGTGCAATTCCAAAGACAGAGTTCTTTGCTCCAGGTGATGAATTCAGGATTGGGGATATTCTCGTTCATGCATTTTCTGCATCTCATGATTCTGTTGATGGATGTAATTTTAGTTTCAGACAGGTTAATAACGATCAATCACATCTTGCAGTTGCTACTGATCTCGGTTTTTCTTCCAAGGTGACCATTCAAAGACTGCAGAACGTCACTACCCTGGTGCTTGAAAGTAATCATGATGAAAGAATGCTAATGGATGGACCTTATCCATGGAAATTGAAACAAAGGGTTAAAAGTTCATTGGGGCATTTATCCAATGATCAGGCTGTTGGTGTGGTTATCCAAGTTCTTCATGCAAATTTGAGAAACCTGATACTGGCGCATCTGAGTGAAACCAATAATACCCCTGAGATAGCGGAAACAAAGATGCGTGACTATTTGAAACAGGTGCGGCATGGATTGAATTTGATTGTTGCGTCACAGGATTATCCAACCGATTTCATTGATATTTGAATGGTTGCTATTAAATAAAAAGCCGTTACAGAGAACGGCTTTGATTATTGGTGCCGGAGCGGGGACTCGAACCCCGATGAGCGTATTGCTCACTAGAACCTGAATCTAGCGTGTCTACCAATTTCACCACTTCGGCGTGGGTTGTTAAGCTATTGCAGTAAGGTTTGGCGTCAAGAAAAAAATCATTTATACTGCTACTTGACAGTTTCTTGAAATCATCACTTATGGTTTATAGATATTCACAATCAAGCGAGGTTTCATGTTCACGCAACAATCGATTGGCATATTTGATTCTGGTGTAGGCGGATTGACCGTATTTCATGCTATTCGAACAGCGTTTCCTCATGAGAATCTCGTTTATTTCGGCGATACTGCAAGAGTTCCTTACGGACCCAAATCAAAGAGAACTGTTATCGATTACTCCATCCAGAACACCCGATTCCTCATTCAGCAAAACGTAAAGATCATTGTTGTTGCCTGTAATACTTCCTCTGCTGTTGCAATTGATATTATTAAAGAGATCACTGATATTCCAGTGATTGGAGTCATTATTCCCGGTGCTGAGGCTGCTGTTAAGGCAACGAGAAATATGAAGATCGGGGTTATCGGAACTTATGGAACAATACGAAGTAACGCATATACTCAGGCGATTCTTTCATTGATGCCTGACGCTCAGATCTTTTCTCATCCCTGCCCATTGTTTGTTCCTCTTGCAGAAGAAGGATGGGAAGACCATCCGGTAACATATCAGGTAGCAGAACATTATCTTGAACCATTAAAAAACGAAGGTATCGATACCCTGGTTCTTGGATGCACGCATTACCCAATTCTCAAGAAGACAATCCAGAAGGTAGTTGGTCCGAATATCAAACTTGTTGATAGCGCAGATGCCATCATTCCTCATCTGAAACAGGATCTGCCGATTGCCAATGATTCAGGTACTGGAAAGGATAGTTTCTTTGTTAGTGATAATGAGGCACAATTCATCAGTATTGCGAAAGGGATACTTGAACGAAAACCTGATTTGGTGAAAATGGTCAAATTAGGAGAAAGTTGGTTCGTTGAGAACAAATAGAATACAGAGCAGGTGTCCCACCTGCTTTTTTTATATGTTCAATCAGGGGTTCTTCCCCAATTACAAAGAAAGGTAGTTAAAATGGCTAAGTATGTGTTTGTTATGGGTGGTGTTCTCTCTTCATTGGGTAAAGGTATTGCCACGGCTTCCATTGGCATGCTTCTTAAGAGAATGGGTTATTCAGTGGGAATGCAGAAACTCGATCCATATTTGAATGTAGATCCAGGAACAATGAGTCCGTTTCAACATGGAGAAGTCTTTGTTACCGATGATGGTGCTGAAACCGATCTTGATCTGGGTCATTACGAGAGGTTTCTTGATCAGCCATTTGATAAGTATTCCAGTTCTTCTGCGGGTCAGGTCTATGAAAATGTTCTTTTGAAAGAACGAAGAGGTGATTATTTAGGCAAAACCGTTCAAGTGATACCACATGTGACAAATGAAATCAAAGAGAGGATTTTCAAACACGATAAAAAGTATGACATTGTATTAACCGAAATAGGCGGTACCGTCGGCGATATCGAAAGCTTACCATTTCTTGAGGCTGTCAGACAGTTTCGTTTGGATGTTGGTGTCCAAAATTCACTTTTCATTCTTCTGACTTATGTCCCTTATATCAAGGCTGCAGGTGAACTCAAGACGAAACCATCACAGCATAGTGCTTACAAGTTACGTGAAATCGGTATTCAGCCCGATATACTCCTGTGCCGTTCGGAGAAGTCATTTGATGAAGATATTTATAATAAGATCGCCTTGTTCACAAATGTACCTCGTGACCATGTGTTTAATGCAATCGATGTGAAATATGTTTATGAAGTCCCCATTATGTTCCTGAAACAGGGTGTGCCTGGTATGATATGCAAATACTTCAAGATCAAGAGACCTAAACCACAATTGAAAGACTGGTTGGAATTCACTTATAACCAGTCACATGCGAAGAAAGAAGTGACGATTGCCGTGTGTGGAAAATATGTCAAACACCAGGATGCATATAAAAGTGTTGAGGAATCCCTGATCCATGCCGCTGCGTGTAATAAACTCAAATTGAAGATCAAGTGGGTGGATTCTGAAGATACAGTATCAACTGCCAATATCGCCAAAGAACTCAAAGATGTAGATGGTGTCTTGATACCGGGTGGATTTGGTGTAAGGGGTATCGAAGGGAAAATCGCAATTGTCCAATACGCAAGAGAGAATCATATTCCATTCTTCGGGATCTGCCTTGGTATGCAAGTTGCAGCGATAGAATATGCAAGGCATATATGCAAAATGAAGGATGCAAATAGTACTGAATTCAATCCTCATACAAAATATCCTGTCATCGCTCTCATGGAAGATCAGCAGTATCTTGAAAAGATGGGAGGAACGATGAGACTTGGAGCATTTCCTTGTAAGATCAAGGCAAAGACTCTTGCATACTCTATATACGGAAGTGGTACCATTTCAGAAAGGCATAGGCATAGATATGAAGTGAATAATGCTTATCGTGAGAAGTTGGAAGATAAGGGATTGATGATTTCTGGTTTGTCCCCGGATAAGGTATTGGTCGAAATAATCGAATTACCAAGCCATCCTTTCTATATCGGCGTGCAGTTCCATCCCGAGTTCAAGTCGAGCCCCACGAATCCCCAACCCATATTTGCAGCATTTATTAGGGCAGCATATTACTTTAAAACATCAAATAAAGGGAAGTAATATTCACAGAACAAAATCTATTTCGAGAATGATCTGCGAGACTTTGAAGGTCTCCCTTTCTTAGAGAAGCTCTTCCGTGAGTTGGGACGTTCATTCTTCTTATGGTTGCGATTTTTATTCTTTATTTTCGTAACAATCTGAGAATGCTCTGAAATGACATCAATCAGCGATAGATAGACGTCATCAGTCACTTGGCTGATTTGAACTTTCACACGATCAACAAGTTGAAGAAAGACGGATTCGGAATTACCACTTAATATGCGAAGGTATTGATCATCAAAATAGTATCCGTTTGTTTTCAGGCTGGAAGTGGGAAGTACTCCACTAATGGGAATCTGGTCAAGTTGGATAAATACATTCGAGTTATTCATCCCAGTTACAATACCAGTGAACTCGTCACCCAGGTTCTTTTTCATGAATTCCGCAATAATGAATCTTTCCACTTCTCTTTCAGATTGGTCAGCGATCAATTCCTTTTCAGATGCAATTACCGACATATCTTCCAATTCCCTGGTTGAGAATTCAGTTTTATCACTGTGAGCAACATAATTTTTCAATTGATGGTGAACTACCAAATCACATAATCTGCGAATTGGAGATGTGAAATGCGTATATGTCTCCATCGCCAGTCCGAAGTGGGGGAGATGGTTGGTAGAATATCGAGCCTTCTTCATGCTGCGTAGTACAATTTTATCGAATACCTTATGATAATCTTCGGAAGGCAGTGAGGATAAGAACTCTTGAATCGTTTTATTCACTGTTTCGCGACGAATCATAGAAAGACCATAATAAACGGAGAGATCGGCAAGTTTATCCAATTTATCAGGATCAGGGAACTCATGAATTCGATACATCGTTGTTTTCGCACGCTGCGTAAGCTGTACTGCAACATATTCGTTGGCTATCAGCATGAAGTTTTCAATCAATGTATGTGATTCTGTCTCAAAAGACAAGTCCAGTTTGTGAATGAGACCTTCTTCATCATAAATATAATCAGTTTCAGGTAAATCGAAGAACAGATACCCCTGCTTTTTTCTCTTATCTGAGAGAAGTGAGGATAATTTGAGCATATCGAATAGAATGGTTTGGATATCTTCAGGAACGTCATTCTTTTCATGCGAAAAGACCTTGTCCACTTCTTCATAATTGAGACGTGAATTTGATTTGATGACACTTTCATGAAATTCCTGCCATTTAACTCTTCCCTGGGAATCGAATTCAGTGACAACAGACATTGTAAGTTTTTCTTCATCAGGACGAAGACTGCATAGTTTGTTGGATACTTGTTCAGGAAGCATTGGAATGACCTTTTTGGGGAAATAGTAACTATTACCCCGATTCAGCGCTTCCTTGAATAGGTTTGATCCCGGTTTCACATAATGGGCAACATCTGCTATATGAACATATAACCGGTAACCATTATCGAGCACCTCAAGCGAGATGGCATCATCATAATCCTTTGCGGAAATAGGATCGATCGTAAAGGTCAGCAGATTACGATAATCCTTTCTCCTTGAAATCATTTCATTACTGATCTCCTGTGGCAGTGAATTCGCTTCTTGTATCACCTCATCAGGAAATTCAAGAGGAAGATCGAACTGTTTGATAATTCCGAGCATCTCTACCTCAGGATTACCTGCGGTACCCAAAACTTCAATCACCTTGCCAATAGGAACACGATTGAGTGCCCTGTTGCCCCAGTTCGTGATTTTAAGTATTACTTTTTGACCTATAACCGCTTTCTCTTTATCTGAGATATCGAAATTGGTTGTAATTTTACGATTATCATTGATAAAAACGTACTTGTTTCCATACGAAGCGATATTGCCGACGAATTCTTCTCGCGCACGCTGAATGACTTCCCTAATGATACAATATTTCTTTTGTTGGCGGCTATATTTCACTTCTGCACGTACGATATCATCATGATAAGCATTCAGCGTATCTTCCGAGGATACAAAGTAATCACCGGAATCAGTAATGACAAAAGCATAGGAATAGTTCTTTGCAAGAGAAGTCCCGTCGAATTTCCCTGTGATATATTGAGCCTCTGATTTCATGGTAGTGGCTTTTGCTGATGATAATCGATATTCCTTATTCTTGAAGTGTATCAAACCATCACGGATCATTGCTTGAAGCTCTGCACGCAGTTCCCTGGCGTGGTGTTTTGGTATCCGAATTTGCTCAGTTATTTGCTTATATGTATAACCGTAACCAGGTTTTTCTTTCATGAACTCAAGTATGGTTTCTCGTAAATTATTTTTATCATCCATATTAATACTGCTTTCCTATTTTTTCTTTCAGTAATTCAACAAGTTGTGGAACTTCATTCTTTGTTTTTGAAAAACGGAGTGATTGCCCCCTGAAGGGATCGAGTCTGCGTGGCATTTTAAAGGTACTGAGCATCATTCCATGTTTATCAGAGTAAAAACATCCAAAGTCGGTGTATTTGCGCTGGATTTTGATAAACCAATAATAAACTTCAATATGTTCATCAAAAAGTTGGTATCGGGTCACTACAAAATAAGGTAACAGATTCACTACAACAAGAATCATACCAAGATAGTAGTAGAATGGTGTATGCCAGACAGTGACAGATATATGCCAAACGAGAATGTTCAGGAAAAAAAGAAATAGAACCAATAGGGAAGAGGTGATAGGTCTTTCCAGAAATGGATGAGATTGCCATTCAAGAAGGGGACTATTCGACATTCTGCACCATTTCCCGGATTTTCTCGATTTCTTCCTTGATGATCAGGACATCCTGAAAAGATTGTGGTGTGCTGTATTTTGAACCAAGAGTGTTTCCTTCCCGGTGCATTTCTTGTACAATAAAATTCATGGTTTTACCCAGTTCATCATCTGAACCTTTATCCAGAAGTTCCTGAAATTTGAGGATATGATCGTCAAGACGTGTCAATTCTTCATGAATGTCGGCTTTATCGATATAGATTGCTGTTTCCATCAGTAACCGCTTCTCATTTTCCTCTGTGATATGATCATTCAATAGTTCGAGAATCCTAGCTTTGTACTTCTCAAAAAGTGTGGATTTATAATTCTCAAAAGCATTATATACATTACTGGAAGATATCTTTATTTTTTGTAAAGATTCCACAAGTGCGTTTTTCATGCTCAATCCTTCAGACTGAGCCATTTTTTCCTGCTGGTCAAGCGCAGACGCCAGGCATGTCATAAAGATCTTGCGAAACTCATCGGTATCAAGATTAGTATTATCAGTCGTAACAACACCCGGTTCATCGAGAACCTTTTCAAGTGAAATATTCTGATTCGAACCGACAACTTCCCTGACTTTCTGGAATAGATTCCAGTACGTTAACAATTTGTTCTCATCGATTTCAATCTTGGGGATTCTTCTGTCTCTTATTGATATGCGCGCTTCTATGTAGGCTCTTTTGATCGTTTGCCGAATTATATTTCTCAATTCGATTTCCAAAAAACTCAATTCCCGGGGGAGATAGAGTTTCAAATCGAAGAACCTCGAGTTCACAGATTTGATTTCAATATCGAGATCAATGTCTTCAAATGTCAGATTTGATTTACCATAACCCGTCATACTTTTCATAAGAGAAATCTCCTGATCTTCATTTACTAATGTGCATAATATTTTTAACCGTCAACGTGACAAGTTATTTGATGCAAACACCAGTCGAGAAAGATTTACCGTGAAATTGAAAGAAATCTTTCGTAACCGTGGAGGGGACGGGAAGAAATGTAATCTGTTGCTGTGGAAAAAGATACATATTTTGCTGATAGTTTACATAATATTGATTATATACCAATACGAGCATCCTCCCACAGCCGGGGTATTCTTCCTCCACCCCTCATACCTCCACCTCCAAGCGTCCCGCCTCTTCGAGGAAAACACTCTCCTGCTTCGCTGCCTGGAATTCCCAGAACATCTTTCCGGAAACGTAAGGAATCTTCTGTTGTTTGCAAAACGAAATCAGCGGTGTATCGTTTTCGGAATATGGTAGATCGATCACAGCTCTAAAAGATATGTTTCCCGCAGATAACCGAAAGGATTCCCCCATCATACCGATCGTGGTGCAATTAATCACTACATCCCAATCATTTTTCAGCAGGAATTCCCTATCGATCGCATCGCAACGATAAAGAGAGCATAGTTCTTGAATCCGATCCTGATTTCTACCATATATATAGAGAGAATCATAATCCTTCATTACCGATAAAGCCAATTCAGCCATGGCACCGGATCCGTAGAGAAGGATTCTATTACCACGTGTGATATTCAGTGTTGCTAAGCTATTGATTAGTGCATCCTTATCTGTATTCAACGCCCATGGTGCAATGTTTTGTCGCTGTCTGAACGGTAAATAGCAATTCATGATTCGTAGTGGTGCAGAAAGGTATTCTGAGATTAAGAACTTCCATGGCGATGTAATGGTAATACCTCTAATATGGTAAGATAGGAAGTGATATGTAAACCAATTCATGAAAGTATCGAAATCAGCGGTACTCTCAATGGCGAAAGGCAGGTACATAGCGTTGATCCCTATAGTGCGGAATTTATCATTGTAATGCGAAAGACCCAGTGATTGCCATACCTGGCAACCTCCCAATATTCCGAATATTAATGTGTCTCTATCGGCTTGATGAAGATGAAATAATTCCATTTCGTGATATGTAAGTTGTCCTTCAGCCGTTTCATTTCCTGCAATTCCTATAAAGGTACCCGCTGCTCCAAGATGGTTGTATAAAAGCCGTACGATTTTACCCAATTTGCCTGTCGCCGTAAGTAAGATCGTGTGAATTGATTTCTGTAGTGCGTTTTCAATCGCTGATAATTGATCATAATGATCAATCTGAACTGCAATCTTGAGGAACTTGCACTCCAGATGATTGGTCTTTTCAATGATCTCTTCAATCTTCTGAAGTGATTCTTCAGCTGAATTTGCATGCCAAGACAAAATAAGACGATTCGGAGGGATTTCTATGGGATCCAATATTTGGTTTTGTATTTCATCATCAAGGAG
The DNA here is from genome assembly GCA_035402645.1 of Candidatus Cloacimonadota bacterium. Taxonomy (GTDB): domain Bacteria; phylum Cloacimonadota; class Cloacimonadia; order Cloacimonadales; family DAONDQ01; genus DAONDQ01. The sequence goes on from DAONDQ010000097.1 coordinate 10,223, forward strand.
CGACTTTGTACTGGATATGATGTTGTTGTATATCTTTCCCTTTTTCTCGCGGGAGAATTGAGTTTTGCCCCCTTCGCTGTAATCTCTCAGGGTCAGGATATGATGTTCAGAAAATTGAGAAAAGTCAATCTCATCAATTCGTTCAGAATAATCAAGTCTGTACTCGATTGCATCGATTCCCTGATACATAAGTTTTTCAACAAAACCGCCATTTTGAGTATAGGGAAGTGAGAGAATGATCATGGTGATTTTCCAGACTGGATGATTTCCTTCCAAATGGATTGGATTTTTTTCTCTCCTATCCCCCACTCCTTTCCAATTAGAATCAGCCTTTCCATAAGTTGGGATTCTCTCACTGGATCTTCGAGGGGAATGATTTCTTCGATCTTCAGGGCACGTATTTGTTTTACAATTTCAAATCTGCGGTAAATGGCGATTAAGATATCTTCATCAACTTTGTCGATGGCTTCCCGTAAATGAGATAGTTCAGTTGGTTCACCTTCCAAAAGTCTCTGATAGGCAATTGCATCTGCAAGTACGAGTTTAGTCATGGCTTCAGCAACCGGAATGACTCTCGGTGCTATGCAGGTGTCAAATCTTCCATCAAGTTGAAATTCTACCTCTTCGTTACTGCTATTGACTGTTTTCTGTTTCCTTCTTATGGATGGAGTGGGTTTCGTCACATATCGTAGAATCAGCTTCTGCCCCGTCGAAATTCCTCCCAGTATTCCACCCATGTGATTGCTGCTAAAGCCAGTACTATTTATCGGGTCATTGCTTTCCTCACCTGTAAGGGAACCAAGTATAAAACCATCGCCAAATTCAATTCCCTTCACGCCCCCAATTGAGATGATTGCCTTGGCAACATTGGCATCGAGCTTCTCGAATACAGGATCACCAAGACCGGATGGAAGATTATCAATGGTCATTTCGACTATTGCACCGACAGAATTCCCGGATTCCTTTATGTTATCAAGATATTCATTTACTGTTTCAAGGGTATTCCAATCAGACCAATATAGTGGGTTCTCCTTATATTCAATTTGCTTTGACGCCTTCAT
>DAONDQ010000098.1:0-11277 GCA_035402645.1 Candidatus Cloacimonadota bacterium
AGCTCTTCCAACCCTGACCAGGTCGTCCATGTCATCGATTTTTTTATATGCAATGGGATCAACATAAACGATGTGAAGAATTTCAGGGACGGAACCATTTGAAATGTATTGTTTGGCATTAAAGATTATATTCTGTGTATTGATATCTTGGGGTATCAATGCCGGTGCATTTTCAGAAGACATACCCTGCCCTCTGCATTGTAGAATATAGAGATTCTTGCCATCATGAGCAAATTCAACATCGACACCAATACCAATTTTCTCACGCAGAGTATTCGTAAGAAGGCGCATATCGGAAAGAAAGGGACTGCTGCTGATGTATTTGTTCATGGTGAACAACAGGTTATCCTTCTCAAAATCAATGGTTAACTTTGATTTTTCACAGATAATCCCATCATTATATACGCTGAAGATATCCTCAACCAGGGGATATTCATCCTTCACTTCTGCTATTATCGTTTCCAAGTCATGTGTCACAAAAGAATTTTTCTCAAGATCGATCACATCAATTCGATGTGGAGAGTATCGTAGAATATCATCCGGATTTGAATTAACGCGAAGCGAAGGTTGTCCGGGAGCCAGTAAAAGAGGGTATTCGTCGCCAATTCTATCGACGGCTCTCGTACCTAATCCTGGAACCAATCTTAATAATCCATTATCTCTTTCAAGACGGGGAGACCATCGGAACTCATTATATGAAAAAGCAACACCCGCAAATGCCGGGAAGAAGTATTTTCCTGCTTTAACACCCACAACTTCCTGGATCAGGACTGCCATTTCTTCATGGAAATCCAATAGATTCCTTTCCCTGCGGTATTCTATTGGATCAGGTCCGAATGTCGAAGCATATACTTCTGTGATTGCATCCATCAGTGCAGTGAGTTTTTCTTGGGGAGTCCCTTGGTTTGCTATGAATAGGCTCTTGTATTTTCCGGAGAAGGTTGCTCCGATACGGTCTTCAAGCAGACTCGAACTTCGTACGATTAAAGGTGTATCTCCAAAATCATTGAGTGCCTGTTGCAGTCCTTTGATGATTTCAGGCGGGAAATATGAATTTTTAAAGATATGGATAATATTGGGATATTCTTCCCTGATCTGTTCCCCGTTTTTATATTTTTGTTCAATGACTTCACGAAGATTATTATAATTCAGGAAAGTCAGAAGGGCATTGGAAGTGATATACCAAGTCTTAGGGGTCTTGAATTTTAAATCACATCCCTTTAAAATACTGGTTGCGAGAAATATCCCGGCTGCTTTTCCACCAAGTTTTCCCTGCCCAGATGAAGGATAAATGATATGTTGAACCAAATCATAAAAATCATCAGGATTGACAAAGTTCTTCGCAATATTGATAAATTCAGGTTGTTCTGTGAAGAAACGATAAATAAGCAGGACTCTCAGATTCAAACTGGTATGTTCAGACAAGTCAATGTGATCCAGATGTGAGAATTTTGTTAGTGAATCATGCAATTCACTCATGGAAGTTGATAGATTCTCGAGTTTTTCCAGGAGAAACATGATCTTATCCTGCTGGAACCAACGTATGATCTGGCTCAATATCTCGTCATCACTGATGGATTCTTCTGCCAGTTCGAAAATTCTTTCCCCTGCCATTTTCATAAGTGCGAAATTCTGTTTTCCGGGTTTATTTTCTTCCGAATTGTCATTGGAAAGAGCATTATCTTCTGCAAAGGATTGAAGAATATGCCTTGCTTCAGGAATTCCCAGCCAGCATAGGTAATTCATCATTTTCCGCGATAGCCTGAGATATGACTCGGAATCAGTATTGCGTATCATTTCAACAATAGCCATCCATTCATGATGAACCGGTTTCTTTTCATTTAATTTATGGGAATGTAAATTCAAATCACGATAATAAAGATAATGACTCACCCATTGCGCAATCGTGGAGAGTAACTTTTCTTCTTCTGGCAGGAATGAAGGCTTGTTCGCTTCATCACCGTGGAAATAAACTTCAATGTAGCCGATATTTTCGTTTTGAACCCGGATATTAGCTCTGATTCTACGTTCCGATTCAACAGAATTCAGGGTTCTGTGCATCGTTCCACGTATATTGATCAGGGCAGATGTCATTTCAGGATATTGCCAGCCTTCGGGAATGATCTCAACCAGGGAATCGAATATCTCATTTAAAGGGCGCTTATACTCGTTCAGCAACTCATCAATGCGATATAAGCAATTGAGTTCTTTTGCTCTTTCGGATAAACTATCCAACAGTTTGTTCTTGTTTGCGTCGGTCATGGCAAATCATTCCTCGTTTTTATAAATAATACCTGTTCTTTTTCTCCCGTCAACTTGAATTTTCAGTGGCTTTTTCAGTTGGAGATGCTTCAGGAATTTGCCGTCTCTTATCACAGTTTGTGCATTTAACCATTCATAATCGAGATGATTCGGGTCAGACTCTGAAATGGAGAAGTATTTGACTTGAAATGCCAACAGATTGTGGAAAAAGTGTGAGCCTTGGCTCAATTCAGGATTGAAACCCGGTAACGTTGATTCCACGATAACCGATACCTTGCCAATGCTGCTCCAATCGACTGGTATGCCTAACCATGGGTCTGAACTGCCTAATCTCCCGTATGTGATGAGAAGATATCTTTTATCGCTGTCCAGGAAATCCTTATTAAATTTGTCCATTTCAGCAGCAATCTTATATGAATTCTTGGGATCAAAACTCTCACGCTTCACCATAATAACGTCTGTTATATCATCAACAAACCCGTTACCCAGCACATTTTCACCATAAAGGAGGACATTCTTTCCTGTTTCCTTCTTCACTTCAACACATCCGCCTTGCATGATCATGGGACGAATTTGCAGGAAACCGAATTTGGGTTTCGACTGTGGGTCTGCCTTTATTGCGAATTCAATTTCGACTTTCAGGCCATAGATTTTTTCACTCATTTTCAAAAGTTTGTGCAACAGGTTGTTCAATGGCATCATATCATAGATCAGGATTGGTGAAAAATCGACAATCCACGGTTCGTAATCAGGATTTTCTGTGATTTCGTTATAAACTCTACCGCAATATGCAAGTGTTCCATCCCATTTTGCATCAGGCAGGTAGTGGGTATCCAGGAACTCATCCGGATTGATTGGGTCATAATCTTCCCGCTCACCCATATGAATTGCATAAAAAGAAGATTGTGTATTATGCAGCATATCCGTGACAGAAAATGGGGGAGGACTTGCCGGTCTGGTAGGTGAATACTGCCAAACATTTCCTCCATCCACGATCGTCTTGCCAAGACCCAAGGCGAGATTAATGACTCCATCTTCGGGTTTATGATCATTATAGGCATAGTAGTTATAAGAACGTGCCACACCGCTGATAGCAGGATAATACCTGTCACCGTAGCGTGAACCAACAACTTCCTGGATCAGCACAGCCATTCTTTCCGTTCTGATATCCCTTTTGATGGCTTTGAAGTAACGTTTGGCAGATTGGGTATAGACACTGCTCCATATGAGTTTTACAGCTTGTATGATTTTTTGAAAGCGAGCTTGTGGATCGAGATACCAATTGGGGAGCATTTTTGTATGATATATGCCTGCAAAGGGTTCATTCAATGAATCTTCAAGAATACTGGATGAACGAACAGCGAGAGGGTAATTGGTTGCTAAAGCAAACTCATATAAGTCGCCACTCAGGAGTGTCGGCAAACTGGCTTTCTGAAAGATCTGCGCGATATGTTCATCCGGTAAATCCGATAATGCTAAATCCCATAAGCAATTTTCATCCATGAATTGTGTGAATACATCGCTCATGATGACAAGTGATTTGGGTATGAATATCTCTATACCTTCAAATTCCAGTTTCGGGAAAGTCTGTTCCAGGTAGTTTAAAGTGTGGATGAGTCCATGCGCTTTTTCACCATATTCTCCTGTTCCGAGATAGGTAAAAACTTCATTTTCCTTTCTGTTGAAAGGTTTTGGTTCAGTCTTAGCCATAATGAGTTCCTATTATTGAGGGAGGGCAGATGAATCTGCCCTCCCTGAGTGGTTCCGTGTAGGGTGTCTGTCTATTTCAATGGAGAAGTGGTCTTTATACCCAACCGTGTTGCTTGCAAGCTTCTGCGACACGATTAATTGCGATCACATAGGCTGCATCACGCATATAGAGCTTGCGTGTTTTTGCTAAGCGGGATACATCAAGGAATGCTGATGTCATCTTCACATCGAGCTTCCCGAGAACTTCTTCCTTGTCCCAGAAATAGTTCATGTTGCATTGTACTTGTTCAAAGTAACTGCAAGTCACACCACCGGCGTTCGCAAGAAAATCAGGAATCAGGAAGATACCCATTTCTTGCAGTACCTTGTCAGCTCCAGGTGTCGTTGGTCCATTAGCACCTTCGGCAATGATCTTGACTTTTGGTGATATATCCTTAACGGTCTTTTCTGTAATCTGATTTTCAATAGCGGCAGGAATCAGGATATCGACTTCCTGGGAAATCCATGCTTCACCGGGAAGCACTTCATAACCGAGAGTCTGTGCCTGTTGTTTATCGATTCCACCAAAGCGATCGGTGATACCTACCAGCTGATCGATGTTGACACCATCCTTCTTACGATATGTGAAGGATTTCTGTTCCTTTTGATCCCAGCAGGCGACGGCAATAACCTTTCCGCCTAACTGATTGTAAAGACGAATTGCATATTGCGCGACATTACCGAAACCTTGAACAGATGCTGTCGTATTCTGTGGCTTCAAGTTCATTTCCTTGAGAGCTTCACGAATGACAAAGACAACGCCATATCCTGTTGCTTCCGTACGTCCCAGTGATCCACCTAATCCAAGTGGCTTGCCTGTGATCATACCAGGATATTTTGCTCCCATGATTGTTTCATATTCATCAAGCATCCATAACATGTGCTGACTATTGGTCATTACATCTGGTGCCGGAACATCACGAAGCGGTCCAATATCATGAGCAATCTGTCTGATATAACCACGACAAATCTGCTCTTGTTCTCTTAAACTCAAATTGTGAGGATCACAGATCACTCCACCCTTTCCGCCGCCAAGTGGAATATCCACAACGGCTGTCTTCCAGGTCATCCACATGGAAAGTGCACGCACAGTATCTGCTGTTTCTTGCGGATGGAAACGAATCCCACCTTTTGCAGGTCCACGAGAATCATTATGCTGGAATCTATAACCCTTGAAAACTTGTACCTTACCATCATCCATCTTGACTGGAATACTGAAATGGTATTCACGCATGGGCGTTCTGAGTAATTCTCTGGTTGCGGTGTCCAAATTCAGGATATTCGCGACATTATCGAATTGTTCCTGAGCCATTTGGAAAGGATTGAAACCTTGTTCTTTCATAATTCACCTCTTTATTTTTTTTTGTGATATCTTCAAAAAGGAGGTCAGGGCTTACAGGAGGTAAGCCCCAACCAGAGCTAATGACCAAATCCGCATACATATTGTGCAATTCGTGCACCAAATGCGAAATATGTTGTATCTATATGCTATACATAAAGATATGATGAACACCACTTGATTGACCTGTGGAAGTATTGCGGGTCAAAAATACCCATTGTGTAAAAATGCCCCACTTTTTACTTGCGTTTATTTCTACATTCTCTTTCTTTCATCCAGAGGATGATATTTATGTTTGAAAAAGAACTAATGGCTATGGTGGAACAGCGGTTAAGCCGTAGTGAATTCCTTGTCGGTACGGCAGCATTACTGAAACGTGACATGAATTTGAACAAGTGCATTTTCCTTTGTCCAGACCAACCTTCTTCATATGCATTTCAATCTTCGCCCCGCCTAAAATTCCTGTATCGCGATTGGGTAAAGAAACCCAATAATCTGCTGGAAAAAGCAGCCGTACAGTTTATGAGGGAGGAAGATGAAATCAAATACGAAGATCATGATTGCTTTCTGAAGATTAAAGCTGGTACCCAATTGCTCGGGATCATGATCCTTCCCTTCCGGAAAGAAGTAGATTATGTCTATATGGCAACAATATTAGGCAGCATCATGCTGTTACGAAGAATGCATCATGCCCTGAAAGAAAGGATCAAAGAACTTACATGTCTCTATCAGTTGAATGAGATCATCCAGAAGGATCAGCATTTGGATCTCATGCTCGAGAATTTAGTTCATATGATACCCGCTGCTTTTCAATATCCGGAGATAGCGGGATGCTCGATAACAATCAAAGGGGTTTCAAGTCGCTCCTTTCATTTCTTCCCTGATGTCATGCTATTGTCAACCCAGGTTAATACGTTGGATGAATCATGGGGTGAGATACAGGTATCTTATTCTTCTGATCACATTGGGCTTGAAAAAGTCTCCTATCTTGAAGAGGAAGTCAAATTATTGGAACTGATTGCCCAGAAATTATCCCAGTACATGGATGGAAAGGCAGCACGGGATGCAGAAAAAAGGATGCTTGAACAGCTCCGTCATGCAGACAGATTGGCAACGCTTGGTACATTGACTGCTGGAATTGCCCATGAGATCAACGAACCTCTGGCAAATATCCTGGGATTTGCCCAGTTAGCCCAGAAATCCATCTATGATCCGCTGAAAGTCAAGGGGGACATGGAAAAAATAGTGAAATCAAGTCTCCATGCCCGAGAGATCGTGAAAAAACTTCTTTTCTTTTCCAGGCAAATGCCTATCAATATCAACCAGGTCAATTTGAATAACGTTCTCGATGAAGGTCTGTATTTCCTGGAATATCGATGCGCAAGAGAGAATATTAAGATCCATAAGGACTTCGCTCCGAATCTTCCTTTTATAGATGCAGACCAGGGTCAATTGATGCAGGTAGTGGTGAATCTGACCGTGAATGCGATTCAAGCCATGGAAAATGGCGGAGAACTCTTTCTCCGCACGTGGTATGACAAAGAATTTGCATTCCTTAGTATTCGTGACACAGGTCAGGGGATGAATAAAGACATCCAGAAAAAGATGTTCCTTCCATTCTTCACAACCAAACCAATTGGTCTGGGTACGGGCTTGGGTCTGGCTGTTGTACATGGAATTCTGAAAAGTCACAATGCGAAGATAGACGTTCGAAGTACACCCAATAAAGGAACGGAATTTATCATAGGATTCCCGGTGAGTGCAAAATGAATAGAGATGTAATTTTACTGGTCGATGATTCTCCCGATACATTGGAAATGCTGTCCCGTCAGCTTGAAGAACTCAAGGTAAGCATCCTGACTGCTGGTAATGTCGAGGACGCAGTCAATATTCTGAAAAATACAACTGTCGATCTCGTGATCACGGATTATAAGATGCCCGGTCTCACAGGACTCGATTTGGTACGACACATCAAGGATAATTACGAATATACCGCAATCATCATGATCACAGGTTTTGCCTCGATCACCGGTGCTGTCAATGCCATTCAGTCGGGAGCCAACGAGTATCTGGCTAAACCTTTCACCCAGGATGAACTGCTGCTGGTTGTGAAGAAGGTAATGAGCAAACTGAAGCAGCGACGTAATGCCCATACGGATAAGCCTGAATCATTTGCCGGGATCATCGGCAAATCAAAAGTCATGCAGCAGGTTTTTGATACCATCCGTAAAGCAAGTCTGTCCAAGGCAAATGTGCTGATTACAGGGGAAAGCGGCGTGGGGAAGGAATTGGTAGCTCGTGCCATTCATTATCAGTCTTCGAATGCTTCTTCACCTTTCATTGCGGTGAATTGTGCGGCAATTCCCCAGGAATTGATGGAAAGCGAATTCTTTGGATATTTGAAAGGAGCTTTTACCGGTGCTGCCAATACAAGAAAGGGATTTTTCCAGGCTGCTCACGGAGGTTCTATCTTCCTGGATGAAGTATCGGAAATGATACTTCCCATGCAGGCAAAGCTGTTAAGAGTGATTCAGGACAGAGAAGTATCCATGGTGGGCAGTTATAAAACAGAGAAAGTGGATACAAGAATCATTGCTGCTACGAACAAGAACCTCCAGGCGATGGTTGAAAAAGGTCTCTTTCGAGAAGATCTCTTCTACCGTTTGAATGTTATCAATATCGAGATTCCACCTCTGGTCATGCATAAAGAGGATATCCCTTTATTGGTCCGTTATTTCGTGCAGAAATACGCGTCAGAACTTGGTCGGGGAATACCCCACATTTCTGATCGAGCACTCGAAGCACTGGAAGAATATCATTATCCTGGTAATATCAGGGAACTCGAGAATTTCATCCAGCGTGCCATGGTCTTGAATGACAGAGATACAATTGACATAGGTGATTTGCCGGAACATTTGAAATACTCGCTTCATATCCAAGATGACTATACCAGGACTCTCGTCCAGGTTGAGAAGGATTATATACAAAAAGTACTGACGATTTGTGAAAATAACCAGTCAAAAGCATCTTCGATATTGGGGATTGATCGAAAGACTCTGTATCGCAAATTGAAGGAGTAATGGATTGAGAAGTACTTGAAATGGTTTGACGATCCAAAGTAATTATACGCAAATGCAAGAATCAGGTCATTTTTCTTGAACGAAATGAAAAAACGCGATATATTATTATACAGATAGAGTAATTCGTAGAGGAAGAGATGAAGCATAATATCGTGTATGAGGCATATCACTGGCTCAAACATGTTGTAAGAGTCTTTTTAGGCATGAATAGCTACTATTATATGCGGAATCATAAGCGACAACGATTGACTGATAATCTTCGCAAGACACTTCATATCGATCATGTGGTTAACAGAGAAGACCAGAATTTGCAAAAGAACGACCGGAGTTTTCCATATCCGCCTCATACATCTGAATAATCTCTCAGGTTCTTTCTTCCCGCAGAAATAACACCCTCAATATCATTTTAGTGCACTGCATCTGTAAAATTGATACTATCAAATAATTTCCAAAAAACTATTTGACTTTTTATACAGAGTGTAAGATAATAAAATTTGGTTCTGGAATGGTTCAAAAACAACTGAATACCGAAAAATTCATGGGTGGATGAATCATGCAACGAACTGATTTCATGAATGGACTGGTTTATGAAAAGAAATTTTGTCAGCGAAGCTTTCTTGTATATTGTTCACGTTATACGAATTTTCTTTGGTCTCAGCAGTAACTACCATATGCGTTACCACAAGAAAAGAAAACTGCATCAGCGTGTCACGAAGTTCTTAACGACTGATCACCGTGTCTTGAATGCAGAAGATAAAGAAAAGGAGAAGGAAAAGAGTAAGTTTCCTTATCCACCCAATGCAACTCAATAATTAGTATTTCAGCAAATTACGATTCCCGCTATTTCTGAAGACGAAGATTCTTAAAGGAAATCAAGTTTACTGTAGGATCAGTCACTGATAAATACTCCATTCGAACAGGATCACCGATATTCGTCACCGGTAAAAAGTCGGATAGGTCTGTATTGATCACAAACACGACATTCGGTTTATCGGCAACGATGATATAAAAGAAAGTCCTGCCATTTTTCACATCCGTTCCTATCCGGGTCACCGTGCTTTCCAGTATGATCCTTTGATTGCCACTCATGGACACATTCGTGTTCCTTTGCATGGAGAGTGCGTTAATATATGCATCCCGTGCCTGTTTGACCGATTCTCCCACGCCTACCAGGCTGAAGTCCTTGACTGAGACCATGGCGAACATCTTAACCAGTCCGGCTGAATCCTTGAGTGTCATGAAGAAGGTCGGAACCTCTGATATATTGAGTAGAATTGGGAAGGTGGCTGAATACTTGAAATTCTGGACTTTCCCTTCCGCAGACTGCATGGCTGCAGTTTCCGTGGCACCGGATATCTTATAGAAATGCGTTTCCTTATCCCTCGTATTCACAAGCATGAATCCCACTGCTCCTTCATCGGAACCCACACTCGTCATCCCTGTATAAATATAGCATTTGTTATCCGTACCGTAAATGATATTATATCCCATGGTTGTCATGAGCATATCCCGTTTCCCAAAGATGGTGTTCCAGAATCCATGGATATACTGTCCCCAATAATCGAGCTGGTTCATGACAAAATATGCGGGTTGTATCCTATCCACCCACACGGGTGTATTCCGGATATCGTAATATTTCACATCACCTGTTTCGGGATTTACGATAGCGGTTCCAATTGCATCCGCCCCTAATAAACCGATTTTATGATCGTATATCGTGACAGTCCACCAGGGATGAAAGTCCTCATCCAACTCAAATGTAAAATCACCAATTCCCACATTTCGGATCCCACTCATATATATCCTGCGTTTCAGATTCTGATTCCAGAAAGAATTCGGTTGATACTTGAGATGAATTTCAGAACTTCCTATGGTACGGATGAAGCGGATATCCTGTGGATCCGTGGCTGATACAAGGATATATCCCGGAGTCCCATTGTCCTGGTTGGTCAGCCATTTAAAGAAACCGCTATGCAGAAGGGGTATGGCAAAATACAGGTGATTCCTGACCATCTGCCGTGTAGGATGTCCAAGAACGACCCGGCTTCCCAAGGCAAAATCTTCACCAAGTTTCTTTTCTGCAAGACTCGATGCGAAATCAGGATCGACAATCGGTATCTGATTCAAGTCTATCGGGGAAACAAGAGTTTGGAATTGTGTTTCATTGACTTTGCCCAGCAGGTCTCTATAGCTCTCTGAACGGAATATGGGTTGATAAAGCAACCAGAATAAAATCATGGCGACAATGCTAATGAATGATATGCCAACCAATGATTTCTTTAGAGGTGCGGGTAAATAACTTCGAGCAACTAAAAGCAATGTCAGTGTGATCATGACATAGAAACTCGAAAATCTTGGTGATAACACGGGTAGATTGAAATAATACAAACCAAGAATGATGAGAATACATATGATCGTGGCAGTAATATGGAATCCTTTGCTTTTCGGGAAATTGATCTTTATCTTTGGGATTTCTCTTGAAACCTGATCTGTTGATATATTCATGCTTCCCCCTTTTGTTTTCACTAAACTGAGTTATTTCAATAAGTCCAGTATTTTTTCCCGATACATATCAAAGGCTTTCCTGCCTTCATCAGTCAATTGGATCAGCGTATGAGGCTTCTTTTCTATGAATTCCTTGATGATCATCACATAACCAGCTTCTTCCAGTTTCGTGAGGTGGGATGAAAGATTTCCCTTGGAAAGTCCTGTCTGTTTCATCAGGTAAATGAAATCAGCGCTCATTACCACATAAAGATGAAGCAGGATCATCAGCCTTCCCGGCTCATGGATGACCTTGTCAATATCTTCCGCATTGATATCTGCTTTAGAGGTAGGTCGAGTGAT
>DAONDQ010000099.1:0-11167 GCA_035402645.1 Candidatus Cloacimonadota bacterium
AGAGATGTGCGGTTCGGCTTTGCGATCAGTATGCGGTTATTTGTTTGATCAAAACTACAGGAATCCGATAAGGGTGGAAACAAAATCGGGCATCAGGGAAGGGATAGTCAGTACGGAAAATGGCAGGATCAAGGTTCGTGTCGATATGGGCAAACCGAAGATAATTGACTCGAATCTGACCGTGGCAGGCTTTACCGGAATCCAGGTGGATATTGGGAATCCGCATTTTGTTATTTTTGTAGATAATCTTCCCGGGACCAGGATTGCCGACATTGCGAAAGACATATACAAGGCGAATGTGTTTATTCATGGGATCAATGTGGAATTTGTACGTGTGGAAGACAGGGGAAGAGTGACTGTCCAGGTTTGGGAGAGAGGTAGTGGAGCAACGTTAGCCTGCGGGACGGGAGCAAGCGCTGTGGCGTTTGCAGGCTATTCCAAAGGTCTTTGTGATACCGTTCTGCAAATTGATTTACCCGGTGGCTTTGTTCACACTGAATTCGATACAGAGTCACATCATATATTCTTAACCGGGGAAGTGGTCTTTGTTTTTGATGGGGTTTATGAATTCTAAACTCTGTCTGAAATCAAACAATCTGGAGAGGTTGTGATGGATACGATTGGTTCTTATCTAAAATCACTGAGGGAAGCACAACACCTTACACTTGATGAATTACAGCATGAAACGAGGATGAATGTACAGACTCTGGCTGACATAGAAGATGATCACCTGGAGAACATTGGCGGATATGGTTATGCACGTGCAATCGTGTATACAGTCATTCGTGCCTTGAATGCGGATAAAAAAAAGGCGCTGGCATTATTTGATGATGCATTTCCCAAGGAACAGACTGCCAAATTCAAACCAAGAACCCCCATCAAGGAAAATAAGATCCTGATTTCCACCAATTTTCTGTATCTATTGGGGATATTGCTTCTGATCGTCGTTTTAGGAATCATCGTCATTAAGGCATATCAGACCTATAAGCAGACACCCGGCGCAACCAATTCCATCTTTCATAGGACAAAGATCAAAGAAGACAGCGTAAAGACTGTACCTGTTCATCCTGTTGTGGTAAAGCCTGATACAGTGCGGATGAAATTGATCCAGGTAAAGAAAAACGTAACGAATACACCACCAGCAACGACAACTCCCAAGGCGAAAGTAAAGGCTAAATCAGCAGCATTGGCAGATACAACAGATTATGTGAATGATCTTTTATTTCATAATCAGGAAAATCCATTAAATATTCGAAATTAGATTTATGAAGAATCAACTTGCGTGGATATCATTTAAAAGGTATCTATTTTCACCAAGAAAAGAGTGGCTTCGCTTTGACTCAGTGTTCATGGTCTTGGGCATTGTAATCTCTGTGTGCACTTTAACTGCTGCATTATCTCTCTTTGACGGTTACACCCATTCCTTGGAAAAATCAATGCTTGGGGCGAATTCTCATCTTTATATTTATCCGAATGTAAGTGATGAATTAACGACGTCCGATACGAACTTTCTATCAGCTTATTTAAAAAAGCAGCCACAAATTAAGGCATATTCATTCATTATTATGAAACCTGCAATGCTATCTGCGAACGATAAAGTCAAAGGATGTGTGATTCACGGAATCGATTGGAATTCATCGAATCCTACAACGAATTATCAGAATTATGTTCAGCAGGGATCATACAAGTTAGACAAACCATACGAGATCGTAATCGGTGAGAAACTTGCAGAGGAACTAAATATCTCGATTGGAGATTCGGTTCAGATCCTGCGTCCGAAACTTCAAACCGGTATGGGGGTTGGTATTATTCCTCAGTCGGAGACTTTCAAGGTGGTCGGTTTGTATCATTCAGGGATGTATGAGTATGATAATTCATATATCTTCATGGATAGAAAACAGGCATCTGCTTTTTTCCAGATGAAGGAAAACACGAGCATGGTGGAAATCAGACTCAAGGATCATCTTATCCGCTATGCTGAAAGATTTTCAATCCAATGGGCAACAGAATTGCAGGGAAGATACCAGGTCATGTCCTGGATGTATTTCTCGCAGTCACTATTCTCATTGCTGACCATGGAACGATGGATGATCTTTATTATCCTGACATTCCTACTTTTAATTGCCACCTTTAATGTGATCAGCGCTTTATTAACCCTGATCCTGGAAAAGAGGAAGGAAATCGGGATACTCAAAACAATGGGCAGCAACGACAGTCTGCTGAAGCGAATATTCTATGGGAAGGTCGTCGTATTGGGAATCGGTTCCATTATTGTGGGAGAACTTGCAGGAATTGCACTGGCGTTGATTGTTGCCAAACAGACGGTTTTCCATTTGAAGGCGGATGTGTATTTCATGGAACAGCTAACGGTTCAGTTCTCAGCATTCAATCTTGTGCTGATATTCATTGTATCATTCATTATCATTACCTTGGGGACAATGATTCCCTTGAGGAAGATCAACCATCTGAGTATCATCGAGATACTTCGGGAAGGATAGCAGGATGGAGATTCTATCTGCCTCTCATATCGGAAAGAGTTACCAGGAAGGAAACAACAAACTTCATGTTCTGACTGATATCAATCTGCAAGTTTCAGAAGGTGAATTGGTTAGTATCACAGGTCAATCGGGATGCGGGAAAAGCACCTTGCTCCACGTATTGGGGCTACTCGATGATGCTGATTCAGGAGAACTTTTTTTCAAGAGCACAAAACTGACGGCAAAAGATAAAAGGAGTGTTGAATACAGGCGCAATCATATTGGATTTATCTTCCAATATCATTATCTGCTGGAAGACCTGACGGCTGAGGAGAATGTGGCATTACCTCTTCTGATCCAGGGAGTATCCTATCCAAAGAGCATGGAGACCGCCCGTGAATGGCTCAAGATGCTCGATATGATCGACAGAAAAAGCCATTACCCCAATGCATTAAGTGGGGGAGAACAACAGAGAATTGCGATTGGAAGAGCCATGATCCATAAACCCGATATTGTCTTCGCAGACGAACCGACAGGCAATCTCGATCCTCTTCATAGCAATGAAGTGCTTGAAATCATGCTGAAGATGCAGAATCAGCACGGACAGACTTGCATTCTCGTAACGCACAATCATGATATTGCCGATAAGGCTCCAAAACAAATGAAACTGGAACAGGGAATCCTGAACCCAAACAAGTAAAAGGGAATATTGATTGAAACACCAAAGATGGTTTTTAGTCCTGATCTTAATCCTGCTATTGGTAAATCTTGCCTATGTGCTGATCATGCGTTTTGCCAATGTGGATGAACTTGTCAGGAAAAAACTATCTTCCACACTTTCACAACAATTGAAAGCAAGCATATCAATCGGAAGCCTCGATCTAAACGAAACCAACGTGACGATCAGCAATATTCGTATTCATGATTATAAAGGCACGTACGACGTCGGTGTCAGGAAAGTATATGTAAATTATAACCTGCTTCGTTTTATCTATTCTGGTTTTAAACTCACTCATACGATTGGACAAATTGCAATATATGACCCGGTAGTTGTATATAATTACACACCTAAACCACCTAAAAAGAAAGCAACTAAGCCGATTGATTTAAACCATTACTTCAGACGTTTGGCAGTGTATGGTGGAAAGGTCACGATCCATGCAAGTGCAAATCCGGATGCAAAAGGTCAGATCATGTGGAGAGCATCGGAATCCTTTCATAATGTACAGGTTAATATTACGAACAGGAGACGTTCCAACATAGTCGTTCATGCAGTTAGTTCCAATAATGCTCCGTTCGATGCGAAGGTTTCCCTGGGACGCGGCATATTGAGAAGAATCGATGTAACATTCGATCATTATACCCCTCAGCAATTGGATTTGCTGCCGGTGAGTGATTTGCAGTTGAACTTCGGATGTACATTCAGTTATCAGAATCCTGTGCAGTCCAACCGAAGGAACAAACAGATTCCAACGATGAAGATTTCCACAAATATGCATTACGCATCTGCTTCGATTGAGAAGCATCATGTTGAGTTGCAGGACATGCTGATCACTGGTGACAGGAAGCAATTACAGGTGCACTCAACACAGGGGAAGATCGATCATTCATTGGTGACCTGGGAAGGAATCGTAAACAATCCACTTATGGATACAAGGAACTTCTCTGTCGGCTTGAATTTACGGAAAATAACCATAAGTGATATATATCAACCAATTCAGGGAGATTTTACCGGAAATGTCAAGGCAAGCGGCACGTTGAAAGATCCAAGGGTTGTATTCAATGGGCATTCAAGCCAGCTTACCTATCAGAAGCAGAATTTCAGTAATGTGGATGTTAACGGCACCTATGCCCAGAAGAATCTTGAGTTCAAAATGACCAACATTGATTGGCAGGGGACGAAAGTCCAGGGGAGCGGTACATTGACATCAGACAATAAACTCAGTGTAGATTTGTCTCTTGACCAATTGAGCGGGGCATTGGGTGACCTTATCAAGGTAAAGGGGCAGGTTCATACTGAATATGATCTCAAAAAGACTGATACTCCGTTACAGCTTGTCCTGAGTGATGTAGCGATCAGCATGAAGAACTACACTCTCCAACAAATCAATGGGAAGGGCATGATCAAGAACCAAGTTGCCTCTTTTGACCTGTTTGCTGAAGATAGGCAGATCCAGATCAACGGAAATCTGAATATGGATAACTTCCATTATGACGGCTCAGTAAGACTCAACGATTTGCCTATACATCAATTCCTGCCTGAAAAGCAGTTTGAAGATCAGTTACCGATTCTCAATGCCAATATAGATTTAAAAGGGGATCGGAACGAATGTGCAGGGACTGCTTCATTGCATGTGAAAGATGACAGTCACCAGCTTTATGATATCACTCTGAACTCCAATGCAGATATCAAACTGGTCAGCAAGGAATTTACCCTTCGTGATACTGATATCAGAGGGCAATATCGCAAGGTTCCGGTAGCGGTTCAATTCAATGCAGCCGGGGATATGGATAGCCTGAGGTAACTGACTTGGTTGTAAATGACGAGATCTTTGCGCAAGGGTGGTTGAAGAAGGCCAGTGGTTTGAAATACGGTTTTTCTATAGAAGGTGCAGGTTTGGACCTCACGCACTATTTGTCGTATTTCCCACAAGGAGGAAAAAAACTTCAATACCAGGGGAAAGTTTCGTTTAAAACGTCTTACAATCTTTCGAATGACGATTCGGTCTCAGGGGTGATTGAATCTGATAATATCACAGTGAACGAAGATATGTATCCTTTCAGTTCGCTACTCATGTTGAAAGGAAATACAAATGATATCCATATTGACTCATTGGCGGTTTGGAATCCACGCTCGAATATCTTGGCTGGAACGGGGAATCTCCTCGAGAACAATGAATTAAGCCTCAACCTGAAAATGAAGAACTATCAGCTTGCCAATCTCACACCTGCTGATGATTACTCCGGTTTTGTGGATGCAAAAGTGAATGTCAATCTGACTTTGAATCAAAAGAACGCTGAATCACTCAAACCTCAAATCAAAATGGATGTGATGGGCAAACAATGCAATTTTGCGGGAATCGATATAGACTCCCTTCGCTTGGATGGGACACAATATAACGATTATCTGCAAGTGGACAGCGTGCGGGTTTATTCATCCAGGATGGCGAATGTCAAAGGCAGCGGGAGCATTGGGTATAATCTTCTCAGTGGTAAGCAGATCCCCAGTGATCGTCTGATGAATTTGTCTGCTTCCGCCGATGTGATCAACCTGATTGAGAAATTAAGCGGAAGATTCATCTCCGGGCACGGTCAGGGGGATGTGAAACTTGCAGTCGGAATCCAGGAAGACGGATTGAGTGTGAAGAGTGGTTCCATATCCATTCCCAATGGATCATTTACCGTCAAATCCCAAACTGAGTCGGTAAGCAAAGTGCAGATCAATGCCCAGATCAAAGACAATGCCCTCGATCTGAAACAATGCAGATTCTATATTGGAAAAGGTTATATCAAAATCAGGAATGAAATTCGGAACGATGACAAGGATTTCTATATTGCAATGCTGAATCTCGGTCAATTCTTCATCAAAAGCTCCGATGATGGAATTTTAGTAACAGTCCCCGATTACAGTCAACCGAATACCACTGTGAATGCCATCCTCAAGGGGAAATCCAGCGACGAGGCATCTGTATCCGGTCCATGGGACGATATGCATATTGATGGAGAAGTGGATCTTTCGAACGGTTATGGCATGTATCCACCCAACACTTCCAACCTTCTTCAAATGATCAATACAGTACGAGAATCAAGTACATCTTCGAAGGTATCCGATCCTCTTCCGTTCACAATGGATGTGAAAATCGCCTTTAAGGATAATATGCGCTATGTAACATATCCTACTGATCTGCTGATGACTTCCGATAGTTATCTTCGCTTGGTTTATGATGGATCGCAATTCATTGTTCCAGATGCAATGTTCATCGCCAACCAGGGTTCTGTGGATATGTTCGGGACAACATTCACACTTGATAATCTTGAACTGAATATTTCGCAATACGCAATCAAACTCAAGGGTTCTTTTTACAAGAAAGCATATGATGGCAGTCTCATTACATTAACTGTATCACAACTCGATGATCCCGAGAAGACTTTTCTTCAGAATTTGAAATTCACACTTCATAGTGATAATCCTGATGACCAATCCAATACTCAAATACTGGCAAAACTAAGATATAACAGACCTCTGGAAGACCTTTCCCGTTCGCAGCAAACCAGCATGCTTCAGGATGAAGCGATTCAACTAATAGGGGTGAATATCAGTTCTTCCTTTATCGATCCTTATCTTTCACCCTTTGAAAGTAAAATGAGAAAACTGCTTCATGTAGATTTCTTCAACATCTCTCCCGGATTCATCGAGAATGTCGTGAACGAGTATGTGATCAATAATCCTTCAAACCCCGATATTCCCGGGCAGAACACTTTGCAGACAAATCAGAATAATATCATCCATATTGGTTCAACGATATTGTTGAACAATCTGTCTATCAATGTGGGCAAGTATGTTTTCCGCAGTGTGTTCATCGATTACACTGCTTTATTGCAGGAAACCACCGATCTTTCCAATCATTCTAAACTCGCAGTCTATCATAATACCTCACTTCGGGTCTCATTACCATGGTACCTGAAACTGGCTTATACATTCCAAGTTCGCCCCTATGGTGAGAAAAACTCCCATGAAATATTCATTCAAAGGTCATTCAGATTTTAAATACAGGATTCCCAAAAGAAATTCTATATTTTATTTGACAGTTATATTCATATTTCTCTGCTATAATCATTTATAAATTGAACTAACCGCAAATCATTACAAGGAGTGTAAGATGAAGAAGACCATTATTGTTCTTTTGTTTCTGATGAGTTTACTAAGCATTCTTGCTGCTGTAACGAACACTTCCAATGTTGTTTTGAACAAACCGATGAGCGAGCGAGTATTGCTTCCGTCATCGACAATTCCACCAACTTCATCAAATAACCCACCAACCAGGCAGACTTTCCTGACTGAAGATTTCACTGGCTTAGCAGCTTTGCCAACCGGTTGGTCAGTCGACGCACAGGCGGCACACTGGATAATCAATGCTTCCAACAGTGCCGGTGGTGAGAGCCCGGAATTGGTCTTTGACTGGTCTCCTACATTTAACGGTATCTCCCACCTGATTTCTCCCGTGATCGACCTTACCGGACAAACATCCGTCAACCTGGAATTCATGAACATGATAGACCATTATGCTACTCCATATACACTTGGAATTGCAACCCGCTCGAATAATGGTACCTGGAATACAGTTTGGTCAACTGCACCATCTGAGAGTACAGAACCCAGCCTGCAGGAGATAACGATCTCGAATGCTGACGTTGGCTCTGCCACTTTCCAATTTTGTTTCTTCTTTTCAGGGAGTTCATACAATATCAATGATTGGTATATCGATAATATTCGATTATATGTTCCTTGGCAGCATGATGTAAAGGTAAAGGAAATCAACACCAATATCACCTATGTTGCAGGTTCTTCCCTCACTCCTCCTGTTGTGATTGCTAATGTTGGAACAGCTTCCGCTAGCTTTAATGTGAATTGTAAGATCTATGAAAATGAGTCCCTGGTCTATAATCAAACACTCGATATGGTAATACCGCATGGAGCTGTTGCTAATGCAGAATTCCCTGCTTTTATTCCCATGGATCCAAACGAATTGTATCGTATCGTGGTCACAACCAACTTGGAAGGTGATCAGGATACGACCAATGACACCATGATCAAGTATTTTAATACCTATGCTACCGATCGCCAGAAAGTGATGGTCGAAATCGGTACAGGCACATGGTGCCAGTATTGCCCAGGTGCCGCTTTGGGGGCTGATGACCTCGTATCAAACGGCAAGCAGGTTGCGGTTGTAGAATATCATAACGGAGACACATTTACAAATGATGCTTCCAACGCACGCAATACCTATTACAGTGTGCCGGGTTTTCCGACTGCGTATTTTGATGGAACAACCAAATTTGTTGGTGGTAATCACACAACCAGCACATATCAATGGTATCTCCCAATATATGAAGCAGCATTCCCAATTATGTCTCCCTTCTATATTTCCATGACAGGTTCTCTTGAGGGTACCACCCTGACTACGAATGTCGATGTGAAGAGATTTGCGAGAATATCTGATTCACCTCTTGTATTGCATTTTGCAGTAACTGAATCCAATATTGCTTTTTCATGGCAGGGACAATCTGAACTCGACTTTGTCGAAAGGGCCATGACCCCTGACTATAACGGAACCACGCTTGCAATTCAGGATGTAGAATCCCAATCAATAGAATTAACCACGACGCTCAATACAGCATGGAATCAACCTGAACTCGAACTGGTTGCATTCATCCAGGATCCTGCAACGAAAGTGATCTATCAGGGATTTGTGATTTCTCTGCCGGATCTCCTCCCGCAATATCAAGCTTCAGCTCCGATCAGTCTTCAAGCAACCCAGGATGGGGCTGTTGTGCATCTTGCCTGGACACAACCGACCGATAATGCAGGATTAAGCGGCTATCTCATTTATCGGGATGGCGTATTGATCCATACAATTACACATCCCACATCCTCAACCTACGACGATGTTGCCGTTGATGGGAATCGTTCCTATTATGTGAAGGCTCTATACGGTCCTGCGATCTCTGGACAATCCAATACTTTCACTTTGGAAGTTTCTGCTTCTGATCCTGTAGCCACTCCTGTATTATCGAGCCTGACCGGCAATTATCCCAATCCATTCTTGAGCAGCACTTCAATACGTTATGAAATGAAGAATGATGCCAAGGTTTCACTGGCAATCTACAACATCAAGGGACAACTGGTCCGTGTCTTGGAAAATGGCATGAAGACAACCGGTTCCCATAATGTGGTTTGGGATGGAACTGATAAGAATGGAAACAAACTTGCATCCGGCGTCTATATCGTTCAATTCAATACCGGAAACGTGAAACAGTCACAAAAAGTCATTATGATGAAATAGAAATCTTACCATCAATAGAGACGCCCATAACGGGCATCTCAATGTTTTGAAAAGGCAGTCAATTGACTGCCTTTTTCTATACGGTGCACAAGACTGAACTAATGAGCAGAGGTTAAGCAACTGCTAAACTTCTCCCAAGCCTCTCTTAACCCTCTCTTAAGATTTATGAGAGGCTCGAGTGAGGGTTGAGATTTGTATTATTGTTGCTTAATAATTGTCGCTCAGGCCGCTAATGAATGCGAATATGAGAAATAACCTTGCAAATCTGGTGCTTATCAACATAGTATCTGGAAGTGATTCAGTTTAAATTAACCTTGACTCTATAGATTCATATTTCTATATCACTTTATTGTTAAATGTTGGGGGTAATAATATGTCTGAATGGTTATATCTTAATAATGGGCAGACATGCGGACCTGTCACTGAGACAGAGATCTTGAAGAAGATGGAAACGCTTGAATTGGATTTCGATACGAACGTGATGAACTCAAAAGACGGGCTATGGAGAAAGATCAGGGATGTGAAGCCAATCATGGATAAATTCAATACACCTTCGATTACAATGAATTGTTCAGAATTCACAGGTGAAACGCTGGACAAAGCACTTGCAGGAGAATTCCCACATAATATATATTTCTATGTTCCCATTAAACGAATCATCCTCATGACAATTGCCTCATTCGGTTGTTACCAGTTGTATTGGTGGTACAAGCAGTGGTCTTATTGGGCTGCAAAGAAGAAAGTATCCCGCTCCTTCGACAGAGAAGCAGGCTGGTTCTTATTTGAATTGATCATATTGGATAAAATCGCCTTGGACCCCGAACTGAATAAGGTGGAGCGTGCCAACTTCGATGGGCAGTCCCTGTTTTTTGGGTGGATGTTTCTCTGCCTCCTGGGAAGCATTCCATTCATGTTCTTGCATAACCATAGTTCATTCGATCCGACCATGTTTGGTGGTGCATTCAGCCTAAGTGTACTGTTATTAATCCCTCCTCAGCGTTATATCAATCGTGTGAATAAAAAGCTCGGGAATTGTTATAGTCAACCAAGTTTTGGTCATTATGCGTGCCTGGTAGTTGGAATCTTGCTTTGGATTGGCACGATCTTTAATATTGTGAAGTTTTTTGTGCACAAGTAAACCAATATCAAGATAACACGCACATAGAATCGCATTTGTGTCGCTCTTCCAGAGCTTAGAGGAATAGGAGTATTTTTCACCTATGGCAGCGCAAAATGACCAAGATCACAATGTGATAAAGTAGGCATAGAAGCATTTCCGATTGACAAAAAAGTCATTTCAAAGATTGTTACGATGGTGATGGAGTTCACCTGGAATTTAATGCTTCCAAACCGTAGTGATACGCTTCTGATGACTCCTGTAATTCTAAAAATAGGAGTCTATCATGTTTCCATACAAACTAATGACAATCGATATATTACTGGTTTTAGCCGGGGGAGCCTTGGGAAGTGTCTTTCGCTATCTTATCAGTATCCTTACACACTATCAAACCAGTAGTCCCTTTCCTTACAAAACTTTGATCGTAAATATAATTGGATGTTTCCTTGTAGGGTTCATTACCATGCGTTTTCAACATCATGCACACAACAACATCATTCATCTTTTCT
>DAONDQ010000100.1:0-11164 GCA_035402645.1 Candidatus Cloacimonadota bacterium
GATCGATCAAATTGGGAACATTGGTAAGTGTAGATTTTCCTTTCGCCAGCAATGCAGCCGTCATGATGGGTAGGATTGCATTCTTTGCACCGCTAACGTTCAGTGTGCCATGTAATTTGTGTCCGCCTTCAATGATGAACTTGTCCATATTACGTCCTTATCATAAAAAATCTGTCAAAATCATTATAGTCTTGTTTCTTTTCAAATAAAGTGTATCCGTTATTTTGGGCAAGAAAAGAAATTGCATCTGCCTGTTTATTACCGATTTCAAAATATATCCGTCCACCCGGATTCAGATATTGATGTGCTTGTTCCAATATATTTCTATAGATTGCAAGACCTTCTTCATCTGCTACCAAGGCACTTTTCGGTTCATAATCTCTTAATTCAGGCTGAATGCCATGATATTCACTTTCACTTAAATAGGGAGGATTGGAGACGATGATGTCGAATTTCCCCTTAACTTTGAGAAATAAATCAGACTTCCGGAATTTGGCATCAATGTGCAGTCGCTTGGCATTGGCATGAGCTACTTTCAATGCCGGCTCAGAAACATCGATACCCATGACAAAGGCATTGGGAAACAGATTTTTAAGCGCTAATGCAATAGCTCCAGAACCTGCGCCGATATCCAAGATGGATCCTGGAGTTTGATTTTCCTTGTGTATAATATCTATAAGCAATTCTGTTTCGGGTCTTGGAATCAGAACATTTCTGTTAACACGAATTTCTAATCCATAAAAGTCAACAGAACCGATGATATATTGCAGGGGTTCCCGATTCAGACGTCTTTTCAGCAATGCATTGGCTCTTTTTTCCTGTTGTTGGGTAAGTTTGCTTTGCAAGTTGAATTTAAGCTCTAAGCGGGGAATATGTACTACATGAGATAATATGTATTCAGCATCAATTTGAGAGTTTTCAATCCCAATTTTTCGTAATGAATCGTAAGCAGTATGTAACCATTCTTTATAATTCAGAGATATTTTGCGCTGCATAATCTAAATTCTTGCGAACAATAATTGTACGTCCATCGTCCTGAAACTGAATTTCATCCACCAATAACTTAATCAAGCCAATACCTCTACCATGATAAGTTAGATTCGATTGTAAATCCTCTCTGGTGCGTTCGAGCCAATGATGATAATTGAAACCGTTCCCCTGGTCTGAAACAGTCAGTTGAAGATACCGGTCGCTTCTGTTTAATTTAACACGTAGAATGATCTTTTTTGAAGCAATATCATCATCAGAAATCGCCTTCTGAACATATGTCTTATAATTAAAATGATCCATCTGCCTTGTTTCTTCCTGAAGATTCAGAGTACCATGAATGAATGCATTATTCAACATCTCTTCCAGGCAAAGAACGATCTCATTCACAAAATAGGTATTCAGACTCAGATATTGCTGGAACATTACCGTAAGGGTATTTGAGATATCAGTTTCGAGAAAATTTCGTGGTGAAAAATGGAATTCTACATCGATGGAGGATAATTGATGAGCCATGTTCTGGATCTGCTGTTTGATGTTACTTCCGGTAAGAAGGTTGTTAACTGATTTGATCAGTTGTTTGATATCAATTGGTTTTCGGATGAAGTCCGAAGCACCTCGGCGAATTGCCTCTATTGCATATTCAGCATTCAAAAATCCGGTCATTAGAATAACCGGTAAAGAATAATCTATATTTTTGCGAATCCTGGTTAAAAGTTCCAGACCATCCATTTGAGGCATTTCAATATCACTGATGATCACGTGAAACTTACTTTGATGGATCTTGTTTATAGCATCTCTTCCATTGTATGCCGTATCAACGTCATAACCTGATAACTCAAGCAGTCGTTTTAAGCTAACAAGAATCAGTTCTTCATCATCAACCAGAAGAATCGATAGGGAACTTTCACTCATCAAAGATTTACAGCAAAAAGTTGATTCAGCTTAATCATGGTGAAGAGTTCATAAATCGTTGGTGAGCATTTGACAATTTCAATCTCACCACTGCGGGTCATAAATTCCTTATAGAATAATAATAAGCGACCGATCCCAGTGCTACTAATGTTACGGCATTCAGACAGATCAATTTCCAATACTCGTGCATCACTCTTCAATACTTTCTGTAATTCATCTTGGAATACATACGCATTTTCACTGTTAATGATGCCCTCGATCTTCATATGGGCTGTTTTATCCTGGTAGGTTGTCTTGATATCCATGTTACCTTCTTTTGTTTAGTATCCGCGGATTCGTTTAAGTATGTTTGTCTGGATCGCTGGAGGTACAACCTCATATTTCTTGAATTCCAAGGTATAAACGACTCGTCCTTGGCTGATTGAACGAACTCGGGTAGCATATCCAAACAATTCACTCATCGGTACTTCAGCGACGATTTCCTGAACATGTTCGTTTTGAATACGAATGATATCGATCTTTCCACGTTTTGAGTTAATATCAGAAATGACATCCCCAACAAACTCCTCAGGTGTGATGACCGTAAGAAGCATGATAGGTTCCATAATTGCCGGATTTGCCCCACGAAGAGCCTTTCCGACAGCCATGGCTGTAGCAATTCTGAATGATGCCTCTGTTGAATCGACAGGATTATACAATCCACCAATCAATGATACTTTAACCCTCTCGACAGTACTATTGATCAGTGGTCCATCATTCAATGCATTGAATACACTTTCTTCTATTGCAGTCCAGAACTCTTCTGGAATAATAGTCGAATCAATTAAATTGTCAAACAAATTACGCTTTCCATCTTTGAGCTGATTCTCACGCAAGGGTGTCACGCTGATCTTTACACCTGCAAAGGTGCCTTTGCCATTGAGTTCTCGTACAAATTGCTCTTCCGCGACCGCATTTGAAGTAATGGTCTCTTTATAAGCAACCTGTGGATTTCCTACATTCGGTTTTACATTGAATTCACGAAACAATCTATCAATGATGATCTCAAGATGTAATTCACCCATTCCAGACAATAAGGTCTGACCA
The DNA here is from genome assembly GCA_035402645.1 of Candidatus Cloacimonadota bacterium. GTDB lineage: Bacteria > Cloacimonadota > Cloacimonadia > Cloacimonadales > DAONDQ01 > DAONDQ01. The sequence goes on from DAONDQ010000100.1 coordinate 2,989, forward strand.
GTATCCTTGTCCTGATTCACATGGAAGGTGGGATCTTCTTCTTCAAACTTCGATAAAGCATCATTTAGGATTTCCAGGTCGGCTTTCGTCTTAGGTTCAATGGCAATGGAAATGACAGAGTCCGGGAAATTCATTTTGGAAAGGAGTAAAGGTAAATCAGGAGAAGTTATGGTATCACCTGTAGCAGTAAATTTCGGACCTACTAAAGCACCAATATCACCAGCATGCAATTCATCAATATCATTTTTTTTATTGGAATGCATCTGAAGAATACGCGCCACCCTTTCCTTTTTATCATTTGTATGGTTCCAGAACATATCGCCTTTTTTAATGGAACCGGAATAGACTCTTACATAAATGAGTTTTCCAACGTATTTGTCGATCTGTACCTTAAATGCAAGAGCAGCAAATTTCTCATTCGAATCCGGGAAAACCTCGATCTCTTTATGGGTTATCTTGTCATACCCGATAACACTACCCCTATCAAGTGGAGATGGCAGGAAATCGTTTATCGCATCCAACAATAATTGAACACCAATGTTCTTGAGGGAACTACCACACATTACCGGAACAAATTGATTTGTGATCGTGCCTTTGCGTATCGCTTTTCGTACCAATGCATCAGGAATGTCAATTCCCTCAACATAATGACTAAGCAGATCATCATCATATTCGGAAACTGCTTCAATGAGCAATTCACGTGCCTGTTCTGATTGCCCTAACAAGTCCTTGGGAATTGCTTCCGTTCGAAAAGTGAATCCCAGTGTGTTGGAATCAAAATAATACGCCTGCATGGAAATCAAATCGATAATACCGAGAAACTTATCTTCCTTTCCAATCGGCAATTGAATGGGGAGCGCATCTTTTGTTAAACGGTCCTGGATCATTTCAATCACATGTTCGAAATCAGCCCCGATTCGATCCAGTTTGTTAACAAAAGCCATTCTGGGAATCTTGTAACGGTCAGCCTGGTGCCAGACAGTTTCTGACTGAGGTTCCACCCCGCCAACACCACAGAAGATGCCGATCGCACCATCAAGAATTCTTAGTGCTCGTTCTACTTCAGCCGTAAAATCCACATGTCCAGGGGTATCGATAATATTGATCTGATGCTTTTTCCAGTAACATGTAACAGTTGCTGAAGTAATGGTTATTCCACGCTCTCTTTCCTGTTCCATCCAATCAGTGAATGTATTTCCATCATGGACTTCACCCATTTTATGAAGAAAGCCGGTATAGTACAGCATCCTTTCGGTTGTTGTAGTTTTACCGGCATCAATATGTGCCATGATCCCAATGTTGCGGATCGTGGACAGGTCAAAATCAGTCATTTGTACTGCAGCAGTTACCAACGAAGATGAGCAAATGCCTTATTGGCTTCTGCCATCTTATGAGTATCTTCGCGTTTTTTGACGCTGGATCCTTCTTTGCGGTAAGCAGCCATAAGTTCTGCAGCAAGTTTATCACTCATTGTTCTTTCTGAACGACCTCTTGCATAACTAATGATCCATCTGAATGCAAGTGCTCTACCATTTTTTTCATTCACTTCCAGAGGAATCTGGTAGTTGGAACCGCCAACACGACGGGAGACGACCTTAACAAGAGGGCGCACATTTTCCAATGCAGTACGGAATACATCCAGTGGGTCAGCCTTTGTTTTATCAGTAATGATATCAAAAGCACGATACACTATATGTTCTGCAACGCTCTTCTTACCAGATTTCATCACACAATTGATGAAACGGCTAAGAATCACATCATTATATTTGGGATCGGGAAGTATCTCCCGAACAATCGCTTTACGCTTTCTTGGCATATCATTCTCCCTTTATTTCTTCTTCGGTCGCTTCGTTCCATATTTAGAACGGGAATTGAGTCTCTTTTCCACACCGGCACAATCCAATGCACCACGAATGATGTGATAACGTACACCGGGAAGGTCTTTTACACGACCACCGCGAACAAGAACGATTGAGTGTTCCTGCAGGTTGTGACCTTCACCGGGAATGTAAGCTGTAACTTCAAATCCATTCGTTAAACGAACCCTGGCAACCTTACGCAGCGCTGAATTAGGTTTCTTCGGCGTTGTCGTATATACTCTTGTGCATACACCACGACGTTGTGGACATGCCATCAGAGCTCTGTTCTTTTTCTTCTTCTCGACGAGAGAACGACCTTTTCTAACCAATTGGTTTATGGTTGGCACTCTTAACCTCCAAATTAAAAATCTTGGAATATATCCAAGTCATCTTTTTGACTGGAATGGGCAATATCTTCAACGATTTCCGCTACAGTCTTGCCTTCGTTCACAGCCTTCTTGATTAGGTTGGTATAATACTTTGAACCAGTACCAACAGGTACTCTATGTCCAAGAATGATACTTTCCTTGAGACCTTCAAGATGATCGACCCTGCCTTCAATGGAAGCCGAAGTTAGAACCTTCGTAGTTTCCTGGAAGGAAGCAGCTGACAACCAACTGTCTGTCAACAAGGATGTCTTTGTTATACCAAGCAACAATTGTTCAAACGTGGCACCTTCACCACCTTTCTCTTCAAGTCTCCGATTTTCTTTCATTACTGCTATCTTATCAACAACTTCGCCTTCAAGGAACATCGTGTGGCCAGGATCGAGAATCCTGACTTTCTTGAACATTTGGCGAATAATAACGCTGACATGCTTGTCATCGATCTTCACACCCTGTTTACGATAAATTTCCTGAATTTCATTGAGAATAAGCATCTGGGCAGCTTTGATACCTTTAACCTTCAATACATCATGAGGATCGAGTGGTCCGTCGGAGATGGCATCACCACTATCCACAATTTCACCCTGGTGCACAATGATACGTTTACCGGATTGAATCGTGTATTTACGTCCAGCCAAAGGTTGTCCTACCTTGACTACATCGTTCGCAGAGAAAATGGATTCCTGCTCTTCGGGAAGTTTATAAACAGTTCCAGCCAATGGTGCATTGGTTTTCACATTCTCACCTTGGGAAACCAGGAGTGAGAAGTTATTCGGAATCAGAATCTGTGCATCCTTACCTGTTTTACCGGTAATCGTGATTTCTATTCCTTTCTTGGTCTTCTCACCAATTGCAATCTTGCCGTCTCGAGTCGCAGAGATAGCTTTCGCAGGAATTACAACGATTTCCTTGCTGCCATCTTTGTTATCTTTGAGCAGAACAGTTCCATCAGTGCTACTGAATATTCCATTTTCAGGTGTGACAAATATGTCACGACCTGTCTTCTTCAGACCACCAATGGTAACTTGTCCATCAATTTCGGATATCACGGCTTTTTCCTTGGGAATACGAGCTTCAAACAAGTCCTGTACACGTGGAAGACCACCGGTAATATCTCGCTGCTTAATTGTGATGCGTGATGTTTCACCAAGTTTATCACCAGGATATACATACGCACCATTTTCAACTTTGACGCTCAAACCTGTCGGTAGGGGTACAAGTACTTTTGAGCCATCATCGTCTACAATTTTGACTTGAGGTTGAATCTTACGATCCTTTGATTCGATGATCGTGATTTCACGGGTTCCCGTCAAATCATTAAATTCTTCCTTGTAAGTCAAATCTTTGATGAAGTTTTCATAATGGAGTATTCCTTTTGCAGTGGAGATCAATGGATTATTATATTGGTCCCAACTGAAGAGTTTAGTATCCTTCGCCAATACCTGATCTTCCTGGACAAATACAGTTGCCGCGTATTCTACCTTGTACTCTTCCAGGACTGTACTTTGATCCTTCACATCAACGATTAGGATCTTACCAAAGTGGCTAACGGAAATCCATTCTCCATGTTTGTTCTTCACCATATTCATTTTATCAAATACTACTTTTCCATCAAAATTGGAAATCACTTCAGCGGTTTCAACATCTGTACTGGATGCTCCACCAATATGGAAGGTACGCAATGTAAGCTGGGTACCAGGTTCACCGATACTCTGAGCAGCGATGATACCCACGGGTTCTCCCGCTGTCACAGCTTTTTGAGTTGCCAAGTTACGACCATAGCACTTTGCGCATATTCCCTTTTCGGCTTCGCAAGTTAATGCTGAACGAACTTTCACACTGATAATTCCGTGATTCTGGATCGTACGAGCCATTTTGTTGGAAATTTCTTCCGAACTTGAGACAAGCACTTTTCCTGTTACCGGATCAAGGATATCTTCCGCTGCAGTTCTTCCCTGAATACGTTCTGCGAGACTCTGAACGTCTTCCATTCCTTCCTTGAGGGCTGTCATTTCTACACCTTCAATCGTTCCACAATCATCCATTGAAATGATCGCATTCTGAGCAACATCAACCAGACGACGGGTCAAATATCCTGCGTCTGCAGTTTTCAATGCAGTATCAGCAAGACCTTTGCGAGCTCCGTGAGTGGATATGAAGTATTCAAGAACGGTCAGTCCTTCTTTGAAGTTGGATTTAATTGGAGTCTCGATCACATCAACTGAACCGGCTGTACTCTTGGTTGGTTTATCCATCAAACCACGCATACCGCCAAGCTGTTTGATCTGATCCTTACTACCTCTTGCACCTGATTTGTACATCATGTAGATGGAGTTGAATCCATTCTTGTCATGAGACAATTCTGTCATCAAGGCATCGGTAACATTTTCTGTTGTGATTTTCCATTTATCGACAACACGATTGAATCTTTCATTTTCGGTAATTGCACCTTTATAGAAAGTATCCAGGATTTTCTCAATTGCCCCTTCAGTCTGATTAATAATTTTCTCTTTCTCGGAGGGGACGACAATATCGCTGAAACTAAATGTGACACCGGCTCTTGTAGCATATTTGAAACCAAGGTTCTTGAGATCATCAAGGAACTGGGAAGTACGCCACTGTCCGACCATTTCGAAGCACTGCATAGCCAGGTCATTCAGTTTACCTTTATCAAACACGATATTCTGGAATGGTAATTCAGATGGAAGAATCTGATTGAAAATGACTCTTCCCAAAGTCGTCAGGATGATATCCTTTCCAACTCTAACCCGAATCCAAGTATGAATATCAAATGTTCTTTCACCTGTTGAATCGCCTTTACTACTATAAAGCATTTCTTCCTGTTCATAAGCCATCATTACTTCGTCAAATGAATGGAAGTATGGCACTCTTACACCTTCTGCAGGTTCCGGTTTCGCCAACATTGTCAAATAATAGCAGCCAAGAACAATATCCTGGTTGGCAGCCATTGCCAATGTGCCGTTTGCAGGCAACAGCAGATTACGTGAAGAGAGCATCAGTAATCTGGCTTCTATCTGTGCTTCTTGCGATAATGGAACATAGATAGCCATTTGGTCACCATCAAAGTCTGCATTGAAAGGAATACAAACCATTGGGTGCAATTGTATGGCTTTATTCTCCGTTAAAACCGGCATAAATGCCTGGATACCAAGACGGTGCAGCGTAGGTGCACGGTTCAGCAATACCGGATAATCCTGAATCACTTCTTCAAGAATCTTCCAGATCTGGGGTTGCTTCTTTTCGACCATTTTCTTTGCAGTCTTGGTCTTCTCAGCTTCGCCCATTTTTTCCAAGCGTTCAATAATGAAAGGTTTAAATAATTCAACAGCCATTTCTTTCGGAAATCCACATTGGAAAATCTGTAATTCCGGCCCGACAGTAATCACTGAACGACCTGAATAGTCTACACGTTTACCAAGCAGGTTCTGACGGAAACGCCCTTGCTTTCCTTTCAACTGGTCTGTTAATGACTTTAACGCTCTATTCCCACGACCTTTGACAGGTCTGGTCTTGCGTGAATTGTCAATCAATGCATCAACTGCTTCCTGAAGCATACGCTTTTCGTTGCGCAGGATCACTTCCGGTGCACGGATTTCCAGTAATTGTTTCAAACGATTATTTCTTGTGATAACCCTACGATAGAGGTCATTGAAGTCTGCAGTTGCAAATCTACCACCTTCAAGCGGAACCAGAGGTCTTAGTGTAGGAGGCAGAACTGGAAGAACTTCCATGATCATCCATTCGGGTTTATTCGCAGACTTACGGAATGCATCAACTATTTTCAGTTTTTTGATTGCCTTCTGCTTCTTCAAAGCAGAAGTTTCCATTTTGATCATTGCACGTAAGTTCATTGCTTCCGCATCAAGATCGAGTTCTTCAAGCATCAGCTTTATTGCTTCGGCACCCATCATAGCGACAAAGTTCTCGCCAACCTGATCACGAATTTCGTAATATTCGTCAGTATCAATCAAGTCACCTTTTTCGTACTGACTATCACCCGGATCCATGACAATATAGGATTCATAATATAAAATCCTTTCAAGTTTTCGAATCGTCATATCTAATAGGGTTCCAATCTTACTTGGAGCACTCTTGATGAACCAGATATGAGCTACAGGAACAGCAAGTTCCAAATGTCCCATACGGGTTCTTCTTACCCTGGAAGAAGTCACTTCAACGCCACAACGATCACAAACAGTATTCTGGAAACGTTTCTTCTTATATTTACCGCAAGCGCACTCATAATCACGCTCAGGTCCGAATATCCTTTCACAGAATAGACCGTCTTTTTCCGGTTTCAAGGTTCGATAATTCAAAGTGTCAGGCTTTGTCACCTCACCATAAGACCAGGATCGAATTGCTTCAGGAGAAGCAATCTTGATCGTTACGGCATCGTAGCTTTCTATTTTCTTTTCGCGTTTTAATTCTCTAATCACAATGCTTCCCCCGTTTAATTTTCCTCGTCTCGAATGAACTCGATATCGAATCCAAGTGATTTCAGTTCACTAATCAAGACATTGAATGATTCCGGAACACCCGGCGGAGGCGGATTCATACCGCTGGTGATGGCTTTATAGGTATTGGTTCTTCCATCAACGTCGTCGGATTTGATAGTCAGCATTTCTTCCAATAAATGAGCCGCTCCATAAGCCTCAAGTGCCCATACTTCCATTTCACCCAAACGCTGTCCACCATGCTGCGCTTTTCCGCCCAGTGGTTGTTGCGTGATCAATGAATAGGGACCTGTTGAACGAGCATGCATCTTATCGGCAACAAGATGGTTAAGTTTGAGCATATAGATGACACCCACTGTCACTCTTTCCTTGAAAGGCTGACCAGTTTTGCCATCGAACAGCACCTGTTTCCCATCTAATGGAAGATTGGCTGTCTTCAATTCATCCTTGATATCGTGTATTGTCGCACCATCGAATATTGGTGTTTCTACATCGAATCCAAGGAGATGCGCAGCCATACCAAGGTGAGTTTCCATGATCTGACCGATATTCATACGAGATGGCACACCCAACGGATTCAGAACGATATCAACAGAAGTACCATCTTCGAGGAAAGGCATGTCTTCGATGGGAGCAACGATGGAAATAACACCCTTGTTACCATGACGACCCGCCATTTTATCGCCGACTTGGATCTTCCTCTTCTTCGCAATATAAACCTTAACCATTTTGCGAACGCCATAAGGAAGTTCATCACCATGCTTCATGCGGTCTTTTGATTTTTTATATACGTTTTCACTTTCTTCGATTGCTGCTCTTACCTTCAGCACCACATCCTGATAGATCATGCGATTGACATTCAGGTCTTCCACCAATTCAACATCGAGATTCAATCTCTTGAAATTGATATGTTTGATGTCTTCTGCGTTGATCTTTTTTCCTGTAGGGATGAAGAACATACCTGTCTTTTCGTCTTGGATGGTCTTTGCTTTCTGGCCCATTAGGTATGTAATCAGCTTTTCCTCTTTATAATCTTCGATTCGTTTCTTACGATCATTCAAATCAGTCTTCATCTGGTTCAACTGATCTTTATGATCTTCTTCGAAATCAGTGGTATCTTCCAGGCGTGAGAACACCTTCACATCGATTACAACACCTTCCATACCCGGTTTTGCTTTCAGCGAACTATTGGTAAAGTCGCCTGCCCTGTCACCAAACAAAGCACGCATCAGGTTTTCTTCAGGTGAAGGATCGATTTCTACGCTCTTGGGAGTGATCTTACCGACAATAATGTCACCAGCCTTGATCACTGACCCGGTACGAACAATACCAGTCTTATCAAGGTTACGCAGTGCCTGTGTCGGTACGTTAGGAATCTCGTATGCAGGTTCCTGCTTACCAATCTTGACATTCCGAACTAATACTTCCAATTCCTCGATGTAAATCGATGTAAGAG
>DAONDQ010000101.1:0-10994 GCA_035402645.1 Candidatus Cloacimonadota bacterium
TTATCAAGATTATAATAATCAAAGCAACAATAGATGTTATTACTTTTTGTTTTAAATCACTATTTGATTTATCGGTAGCATTGTTCTTTCTTCATTCCTCACTCAGCTTTCCCTCAAAAGCAGCTTTCAAGACAGCTTGGCGATATGTTTTTAATTGGGCTTGTGCAGTTTTCAGATTCTGAATGCCATTATCTAATTCACTGAATAATTCTTCTATGCGTGCCACAATTCTCTGCTGCTCTGGAAGAGGAGGAAGGGGGATAAGGATATTCTTCAGATAATTTGCGGGAACACGTAATTGACCTGCACTACCTGTCATGAATTTACGAGCTTCATTTCGGAATGATCTTTGAACAACATAGTAGAAAAGATATTTACCTAGCACTTGCTGTGATGGTCTGATGACATGAAATTCAGTAGAACCAAAACCAATCCCGTTCTTTAGTTTTTGAACTAAGCCACTTTTCCCATTTTCCATACAGGGAGTTATTTTAGCAAAGATAACATCACCATCAATGAATGATGTATAGCCTTTCCTAACCTGTGAATACTTCTTCTCAAGTGAGAGATTGATAATACCAATCTCAGCTTCCAGGTTAGCCATTGGAATAAATGAAACCATCAGATCATCTTCATAGTTTCCTTCTGGTAATCTCGGATTGATTTCTGCAATAGTTGATAATAGTTTAAACTGCATCAGTGTCCTTGGTTAGTTCGATAAAGTCTGGATCATCCCAGTATTCTTTGAAATCTTCATCTTGACGTGCTTTTTCCTTATTATCGGAATTTATTGAAATAGCTTGTTGTAATGTTGAAAGCATGTTACTTATATCATGCATTAATGAAAAATTACATGCTTTATTATACCAAATCGTCTCACGATCAGGATTGATCTTCAATGTTGTATCATTGCTCTGAATAGTTTCCTTATATTGTTCAAGTTTTGAGGCATTCTTCTTACTTTTGCTTGATTTAAAACTCACGGGCTTTAATTTTAAAGCTTCTTTAACTAATGGCAGTAATTCCTGCTCCAAATTGTGCGCATTTAATACTTTTTCTTTCAATTTACATATGCCTTGATTATTTGGATCTACTTGAAGTACTTCATCGAAAAATTTCAGTGCTTCTTGATATTGATGATTCCATATATATGCAAACGTTAATATTTCCTGAGAAGTAATTTCCGGTTTAATCTTCCTCAGTTCATCAATTTCCGTTTTTGCATTATCTAATTGTTTTTTTGCTATATAATATAGAGCCCTAATTAGATAATCAGAAGGAATAAATGTTTCACCAATGCTAAGTAAAAATGATGATAATTTAAAATATTCATCCAATAAGGGTTCTTTGTCAAATGGCATACATCTGTCTTCTTTGATGATATCTCCAATTACTCCTAGCTTCTTTCTGATATCGCTGGCTCTTTCATTTAAATATTCGATAATGCTTTCAACTCTTTGCTCAAGACCAGCAAATTTCTTACATTGCTCATCAGATTTATCTGTAACTGCTTGAAAAGCATCGATTTTAATCTGAAGCTCGCTTTTCTTATCATCTAAGTCCTTAAAATCTTTGTCAAATTTTTTCAGTCTTTTATTATATTGAAAATAAGTTACGATGTTAAAAATACCTATAATTGCAACCATCACGGAAATTGAAATCATGACGATATTGACTAATCTTATTGTTCTGTCAGTTAGAGCTTCGGATTTATTAGCAAACTTTTCATTCAAATCATTTTTATAATCAGCATTCTCTTTTTGGAACTGCGTTATTGAAATTGTAATATTCTTAATCTGTATTTTCAATGAGTCTATACTTTTATAGGAGATATTCTCCCCCTTTGCTCCGAGCAAACTTACGGATAATAGTAATAAATAAATAATGATAAGTGTCTTTTTCATCATGCACTCCTATGAAGAACAGGATATTGAGCCTGTAGAACTAACTCTCCTCTCACGTGACCTCCCTTAATCCCTCCTTCTCAAGGAGGGTGATAATATCGTTAAAGATTCAAGGCTTCATTCAATTCCTGCAATAAGGAATCAGTGTCTTTCCCAAACAACTGCCACATCTTGCCAATACCGCCTTGGGCATCGAAAGGAGCAAGATTGAAATCATCTTTTTCAATATGGAAAGATGTTGAAATTGCATCCCTGATCATACGCAGCCAATCCATTTGTGCTAGGGTAAACTTCGGTGCAGTACCTGAATGTTTCTTAAATATCCATTCCTTAAAGTTTTTATCCACTGTTTTTTCAAAAGGAGTAAGTTTTTTATCAATTTCAACTACTCTGCGAAGTAAAGATACCAAAGCAGTTAACTCATGTTCCGGTATATTCCCATTTACCTTTTCCAGAGATTCATACGCCTGCCAAATACGAGCAGGCATGAGTATGGGCTTATCCGCTTTCATAATGCTGAACAATTCTTTTATCATATCATATGTCATTTCTCTTCGGCGGTATGGCTGAGAGTAAAGAATCTTCAAAGCAGTGATTTCATCTTTATGAGTCTCAATATATGTTTTGAAATCTGATATTAAAGTCTTGGCATTTTCCTTTTTGGATACATCCCAACCGACATAAGTCGTATGGTCAATATTGGTGATATCCAGAACCTGTTCATGGAACTTTCTAACATCATCAAGATACGCATTCAGCTTACCATTGAATACATGGGAAGCTTCTCTTTGAAGTTCTTTCTGAACGGTTTTCACTTGCAAATCTGAAACATTAGCATCATCAGGCAGATTATTCTTAACTCTGACGTTCTGTTCCAAAAAATCTATATCGTAGGCATTCAGGAGATTATGCACAATGCTTTTTAATGGTACCCCACCTGAGAGTTGTTCAATTTGTTCATGTTCCTTTTCATCAATCTGTTTGCTCAACCTGGTGAGTCTGTTAGCCAGGGAAAGATATAAATCTTCTCCAGTCGAGCCCACGGTAACAGCTTCCAGCAAATCCTTTAAAGGTGTATTTGGCTTTCTTTCCAAAGGACGACTATCCGTTTTGATTGTTGTTGTAACTCCAACAGCATCGATAATAACAAAGTACGATTTCGATTCAGCAGATTTGGATACTTTCCGTAAATCATCTTTGGATATTGTTCTTGTCCCTCGACCCTTCATTTGTTCAAAGTAATTACGGCTTCGTACATCTCTCATGAAGATAAGACATTCCAAAGGCTTCACATCTGTGCCGGTGGCAATCATATCGACTGTAACAGCTATCCTGGGATTGTAGGCATTTCGATACTGAGCCAGTAAGGTCTTCGTATCTTCCAGAGATTTATAGGTTATCTTCTTACAAAACGCATTTCCTTCATCAAAGACTTCTCTGGTAATCTTGATGATATCATCTGCATGACTATCATCCTTCGCATAAATGAGTGTTTTGGGAACTTCCTCACGCCCCGGGAAGATCAATTTCCAATTATTCTTGTAGGCTTGCATAATGTTTCGAATCTGACTGTGATTGACAACATCCTTATCCAATTGTTTTGCCGTATAAGTAATATCATCATCCAACATTTCCCAGCGTTTCTTACGGGTAAGCTTTTCTCGCTTATCTACATAATCACCTTTCAAAATCACAGCACCATTTTTAGAGATATCAGTTTCAATCAGAAAAACATCATAGCCAACATTCACATCATCTGCTACTGCCTGTTCATGGGTGTATTCACTGACAAGATTCTCATTAAAAAAGGCATAGGTTCTTTTATCTGGTGTGGCAGTCAAGCCGATATGGAAGGCATCAAAATAATCAAGTATCTGTCTCCATAAATTGTAAATAGAACGATGACACTCATCAATAATAATGAAATCGAAGAACTCAGGTGGTATTTTTGAATTGTAAACTACAGGCAGTGGTTCTTTGGGTTGCCACACTCTTTCACCCGGATTTGTATCTTCATCTATATCGGCATTCTCTTCACCCTTCAAAATGGAATAAAGCCGTTGAATGGTTGTAATGATTACAGGGGAATCTTCCGGAATATGATTGGAAGTCAGTCTATGCACTCCATAAAGCTCTGTGAAATTACGATTGTCATCATTGGGAATGTAAGACATGAATTCCTGTTCTGCCTGTTCCCCTAAATTACGAGTGTCCACAAGAAAGAGAATACGCTTGGCGTCAGCAAATTTAAGTAAGCGATACACTGACGTGATTGCCGTAAATGTCTTTCCTGCTCCCGTAGCCATTTGCACCAATGCGCGAGGTTTGTTTAGGCTGAATGACTTCTCGAGATTCTGGATGGCATTAATCTGACAGCTACGCAAGCCATCGGTATTAAGTTCTGGGAATGAGAGTAACCTGTAACGTAAAGTCTCTTCTTTCTTTTTCCATTCTCTGAATGTTTCAGGTCTAAAAAAAGAGAATACATCGCGTGAACGAGCTTTGGGGTCATGATAATCCGTAAAATGTGTGATTTCACCGGTACTTTCATAAACATAGGGTAAAGGATCGTTTTCAAGATATTTGAGTTGTTGCTGGGCATAACCATATGATTGCTCTTCTACAGTTGTAATTCTGTGCCCTACTTCAGCCTTTTTTGCTTCAATAACACCTAAGGGAATGCAATCTACAAAAAGAATGTAATCTGCAATTGTACCATCTTTCAAGGGATAATGCCGAACCGCTATACCTTTACCTGCATTGAAATCTATATTATTTCTATTCTGAATCAACCATCCTGCTGCAATGAGCATACTATCTATTTTGTCTCTTGCTATCTGTTCAGGATTCTGGTTTAAGGTTTGATTCACATTACCCTCTATGTACAATTAAATTATTATTTACAAATTTAAATAAAACAAAAAAAGCATTTATCTTTGGCAAGTAATATTTTGAAACTCGGCATAAAAAAAGTAGAAGGACAAAGCAACGGAAGATTGAAGGTTTAGCGGAAACAAGCTTTTCTTGGATAGAAGCAGCGCCGCATAGTATGCGGTGGATAGATCGCATGGCATGCGATTGGAAACCCTGATGGATAAGACCTCCCTTTGTCTCCCCTCGGTGATGGGGGTAAGCATGGATTCCCAATCAGGTCGGGAATGACACACGAGAAGTGCGAAGTGCGAAGTGCGAAGATGCAGAACAGAACTAGCTCTCCCTTTTGAAGTGCGAAGTACGAAGTTCGAAAATCTTAACTCTCTGTCACGGAGTGAAATCACTTCGTCAAGCTCATTGCGGCGCTCCCTTACCATAAGGGAGAAATTCAATCTTCACTCTTCAATCTTAATTCTTAATTATCCCTGCCTACTTCACCATCACAAGTTTCCTTGTGGTAGTACTACCGGCTGTATCCAGTTTTGCAAAATAAATCCCCGATGCCACTGTACGACCCTGGTCATCCATACCATTCCATGAAACCTGGTGATTACCCAGTTCCAGATGATCTTTCATAAGGCTTTTTATATGTTGTCCTTTGATGTTATAAATATCCAGCTTGACGAATCCTGAAGAAGGAAGGTTAAAGCTAATGGTGGTACTCGGATTGAAGGGATTGGGGTAACTGGATAGAGTTACATTATGATTGGGAACTACTGGATCATCTATGGGCAGGACGGCATTGAAATCCAGGACATGAATGCCCCATTGTCCGTTAGCGGTATAGAGCTTTCCCATGTCCAGGCAGAAATCATAGGAGTCCAGGTTCCAACCATAATTCTGCATGAGAACCGGAACCTGTTGATTCAAAGTATCGTATATCCTGATCTCATTCCAGTTGTCGTCTTGGGTAATCAGGATATTCCCCTCCATAAATACCTTGGAAATGAAACTGGTCGGATGAGGCATGTCCGCAATGATCAAAGAGGGTGCTGCAGGGTTGGAAATATTAAGTACGATTAAACCCAACTGATAGTCAGCGATATAGGCGTTTGTCCCCGAAACAGCGGCGGACAGTATGCCTGATGAATCATATGTGGCTACAAGCTGCGGGTTTCGAGGGTTGGAAATATCCACGATCTTCAGACCTTCAGATTCCGCAACGACATAGGCATAGTTTCCCTGTATCTGCATGGAATATATGGTCCCGGATGTATTATAAGAACCAAGGAACGCAGGCGAGGCTGGATTTGTCACATTGAGTATCAGCATTCCTGCGAAGTCATCTGCCACATAAGCCTGATTATCTTCAATACAGATGGAATGCACATAACCGGATGTATTGCAGTGACAAAGCAACGAAGGATTTGTCGGTTCGGAAACATCAATGATATCGAATCCTTCATTCAAATCTGAAACATAGGCGTTAGTACCATTTATCGCAACTCCATAGGCGTAACCGGGTGTATCCAGGGAGCCTAGCAACTGTGGATCCTGGGGGTTGCTGAAGTCAATGACCTGTAAACCGGAAATGATATCAACCGCATACAGTGTATTTCCTGATAATGCGAGTGCCCTTACATCTGTGGGGGTATTATAGGAACCAAGCAATTGCTGGTTTAAGGGATTGGATATATTCAGGATATCCATGACTCCCTCATCGTCAATCAGATAGGCAAACCCGTTTGCAATGGTTAATGATTCGATATTTACAGAGCTGTAGATATCCTGTAAAGTCGGATTAGAAGGATCTGAAACATTGATCATCAGTAATCCAATGGATGGATTGTCAATCCAAACCAGGTTACCTGACAGTTCTAAATGAGAAACCCCCGAAGTTTGATATGAGCCAGTTAGTTGCGGATTCTGCGGATTAGAGATATCAAGAATAAGTAATCCATTCTCAGTATCCGTGATATAGGCGAGATTATTCGCAACCTTGATGAAACATGCATCCATGGAATAAGAACCAATCAATTGGGGATTAACCGGATCGGAAACATCCACAATCTGAAGACCGCTCAGTCCCTCTGCAATGTAGGCAATATTATTGACAACCTGGATATCCCGGGGATTGCCCGGAGTATCATATGAATGCAGTAAGACAGGATTTGAATGATCGGTAACATCAATGATCTGCATTCCTGCTGAACCATCAGCAACATAGGCGGTATTTCCGCTTACAGCAACCGCATGAGCTTCCCCGGGAGTGCTGAATATATCACTCATTAGGTTATAATTGGGATTGGTTACATTAAATATGACCAGACCACCAACTTCCCCTTCGTTCAGCCAGGTTATATAAGCATAATTGTCAACTACTGCGATGCTGGTGGAATAGAGGGATGTCCAAACGGTATCCAATAACAGCGGTTCTGCAGGATTGGAAATATCCAAAGTCTTGAAGTCCCAGTAATCAGCAACATAGGCAATATTGCCAACCACGCTAACAGCCTTTGCATCGACAAAATCTGAATAATCACATACCTTAAAACAGGTGGCATAGACGGGTATCAAGAAAAGCGTGAATAGAATAGTCAAGATTATGAGTCTCATGATTCCTCCCCACATTTTTGGATTCATGGCATGATATAACTGAATATCGGCTGAACACTTAACAATACAATATAATACGATGCAAAGTAATGCATTTAATATTCCACAACTGGTGAAAAGTCATTCTTAATGAAAAGTAATTATAAATACTTTTGCAGGGAGAAATATTGTGGGCACAGATGGGAATAGGGAGTAGCTCAGAACAATATGCAGAAGGGAATAGGAAATAGGAAATAGGAAATAGGGAATAGCTCGGAGAAGAGCAGAACTAACGCCCCCATATTGAAGTGCGAAGTGCGAGGTCCGAAGTACGAAGTTGCAGAGAGCAGAACTAACGCCCCCATATTGAAGTGCGAAGTGCGAGGTCCGAAGTACGAAGTTGCAGAGAGCAGAACTAACGCCCCCTTAATCCCCCTCTTTACAAAAGTGGGGGAAAATTACATCTTCAATCTTCAATCTTAATTCTTCAATCTTATCTCTCTGTCAATTCGTGACATCATAGCGATACCATATTCCGCTCAATGAATACGATAGAAAATACCTATCGGAAACCAAGCTAAAAGCAATCTCTTTCCTATGGGTTTCCAATCCAGAGAGATTGGAATGAGATTGCTATGGGATTGGTATGGGATTGGAAAGAGATTGGAATGTTTATGGAAACGCTTTTGAGATTCGTTGGAAATTAATTAAGAATTAAGAGATAAGAATTAAGAATTGGCATATGCAGAAGAGGCAACCCCCCTTTGTCCCCCCTCGGTGATGGGGGTAGGCATGGATCCTCGCATTCGCGAGGTTGACCGCCAATGCCACTCTTCAATCTTCAATCCTAATTCTTAACTCTCTGCCCTTCGGGCATCTCCCTTTACAAAAGGGAGAAATGAGTAGGGAGGGAACCATGACCCCTCTGTGTCTCCCCTCCTCAAGGGGAGTTGGAAGTACGAAGTTCGAAGTGCGGGCTCTATTTCCTATTTCCTATTCCCTATTTCCTATTCCCTATTTCCTATTCCCTATTTCCTATTCCCTATTTCCTGTTCCCTTCTGCTCTGCAATTCTTAATTCTTAATTACCCCTGCCTACTTCACCATCACAAGTTTCTTGGTTGTAGTTTTGCCGGCTGTATCCAGTTTCGCAAAATAAATCCCCGATGCCACAGCATGACCCTGGTCATCTGTGCCGTTCCATGAAACCTGATGCTTACCCTGTTCCAAATGATCTTTCACAAGGCTTTTTATATGCTGTCCTTTAATATTATAAACATCCAGCTTCATGAATCCTGCAGAAGTAAGGTCAAAACTGATGGTTGTACTCGGATTGAAAGGATTGGGATAACTGGATAACATTAATTTGTTTGATGGAATTATAACAGGATCAATCACTGGTACAATAGAATTAAAATCCAAAATATACATTCCATATGTTAGTTCCAATGTATATAGTCTCCCATCTAACAAGCATAAATCCATAGTTCGCATATTCCAACTATATCTTTGGATTGGGATTGGGTTGGATTCATTGGAAATGTCGTAGATTCTAATTTCATCCCAATAACCATCAACAACAAACAAGAGATTATCTTTGACATACACCTTATTGTTCCTTTCATATAAATGTGCTTGAAGAGTTCTTATTACAATTGGGACAGACGGGTTTGAAAAATCGATGACTTCTACTTGACTATATGAATCAGAAACGTAAGCAAAATGTCCCGACAAAGCGAAATTCATATCGTAACCATGATACGAACTTAAATATTCTGGATATTGCGGATTAGAAACATTAAAAACTTCCAAACCAGAATTGTAATCAGATACATATGCTATTCCCTCAGAGACTTTTATATCTAAGGCGTATCTCCCCTGGGTATTACAAGAACTTAGTAATTGCGGATTTTGAGGATTTGAAACATCAATAATCTGCATGCCATCCATTTGTGCTACATATGCAATATTATTTTCGATATAAACCGAATTTGCCAAACTCGGGGTAAAAGAACTTAAAAATTGAGGACTCCCGGAGTTGCTTACATCGATAATTTGTAACGAATGTCCATCGGCTACATATGCAATATTACCTGATACAGTTACGGATGATGCACTATTTGGGGTGTCATATGACCCAATTGGAATTGGATTTTGGGGATTGCTGATATTGATTAGTTGCAAACCGTTTGTACCATTTGCAACATAAGCAATCGAGTCCGAGACAGTTAAGGATTTTGCTGCGCCTAAAGTATCTAAAGAACCTATTATTTGCTGATTTGAAAGATCTGAGGCATCAATTGTCTTTAACCCAAAATAACTTGCACTTATATATATGATATTATCCAGTATTGCAAGATATTCCACATCATAAATAGGATCAAAAAACGCTATCAAAGTGGGATCTTCAGGATTAGAAATATTGACAATTTCTAATCCTGAATATCGAGCAGCTATATAGGCAGTATTTCCAACAATTTTACAACTTCGTGGCATGTCACTTGTGAAAAATGTGCCTATTGACTGTGGATTTGTTGGATCTGAAACATCAAGGATACGAAGATTC
This sequence comes from Candidatus Cloacimonadota bacterium, assembly GCA_035402645.1. Lineage (GTDB taxonomy): Bacteria > Cloacimonadota > Cloacimonadia > Cloacimonadales > DAONDQ01 > DAONDQ01. Next base: position 9,939 of record DAONDQ010000101.1, read on the forward strand.
ATAAAATATGAATCCAGGATATATGCAAAATTGCCTATAACAGATACCGAAAACGTATCATTTTGGTAAAAAATATATGAACCAATCAAATTGGGATCCTGAGTGGTGTCTAGATTATAGATTTTAAAACCTCCAAAACCTGTCGCCACATAAGCTATGGTACCAACAACTGAGATATCGTTTGCTCCATAATGGCTTATGGCACATGTTCCAACAAGTTGGGGAGCAGTAGGGTTGGAAATATCAAGTATTGTAAAACCCAGGTCAGTACATATGTAGGCTCGTGAATTTACAACTGTAATTCTTCTCGGTGTACCGGCAAACATATACCAGCCAATATTCACTGGATTTGTTGGATTACTAATATCAAGAACTTGCAACCCTGAAGAATAAAAACAAACATAGGCAATATTACCCACAATACAGATGTCTGTTGGCATACAGTTTAAGAAAGATATTCCAATTAATTGGGGATATTCAGGGGGTGATATATCCATAATCCTTAGACCATTCGAGGAACAAACATAAGCGATGCTATCATTAACGATAGTGGTACGTCCGATACTTACATAGCCATCAGGATCATAACAGCCAATCTGGTGTATAACAGCACTTAGCTCAAGAAAAAAGAGAGATAGAAAAACAATCAATAAGGTGGACTTCATTTTCCCTCCATCATAATTTAAATAAATATTGTATATTTTAAGTTTCTTATATGTAACCATTCGTTCTACAAATCTTGAAGAATGTCAATTAATTATTTACAAATAATTCTAATATAATCGATAGCTTAAAATAAATGTAAGAGTTTAAGATAAAGGGTAACCTTCTGTATTAGATACATTACCGATTAACTTACCCGTTTAGAAGCAAAGCAGAAGGAAATTGTAAGAAGTCGAATTAGTGAAATGCAAGATTTGAACATTGATTCTATCCTTTCCTAATTCTTAGTTTTTAATAATTAGTTGAATTAATATTCCTTGTCTCTTAATTTCTGTTCTCTGTTCCCTGCTCCCTGTTCACTGCTCCCTTCTGCTCTGCAACTCTTAGTTCTTA
>DAONDQ010000102.1:0-10801 GCA_035402645.1 Candidatus Cloacimonadota bacterium
TGGCGGCGGACAGCCTTGGGGCTCAAAGATGACCATTCGTAAGCAAAGAGCGAAGGGACTATTTACAGAAGATGCCGAAATGCAGGTAAGGCAGTCTCATAATAACAAATCGATTCAGAAACTGTATGAAGAATTTCTCGGGAAACCAAATTCCGAGAAAGCCTTGAAACTTCTGCATACGAAATATATTCCGCGTCCGTTGTTCCAGAAATAAGGTGAATGATGGATTATCAGGAGCATTATCGCATCGATGCAGAGTCTTTTGACTACTTCGATCGGAAATACCAGACGCAGGCAGAAAGACGCAGGAATGAGGAAGTTCTTCATTTCTGCGATGCTATGGCAGGTGAGACCGTCCTCGACTTGGGTTCGGGAAGAGGCTGGTTTTCAATCGAGATGGCAAAGCGTGGGTGCAGAGTATATGCTGTCGATCTTTCGGAGAAGAATCTCGAACACATTCGAAGTAAGGAACCTTCTATTGAATGCAGGCTTGGGAGTGCTTATGAACTTCCATTTCAAAGTGAGAGATTTGACTGGATCGTCATGAACGAAGTGCTCGAGCATTTAGAGGAACCCGAAAAAGCACTGGAGCATGTGAAGCAATTTCTCTCTCCCCAGGGAAAATTACTTATTTCCGTTCCCTATATGGAGAAGATTGCCTATTCATTATGCATCCATTGTAATCAGCTTACTCCTCATAATGCGCATCTGCATTCTTTCGACATGATCAAGCTACGGAAGATGTTCAGGCATTGCGGATTGGACATTGTGAAGGAACATCTTTATCTCAACCGTATCCTGGCAACTACCAGGTTGATCGATATGCTGAGATTCATGCCGTTCCATCTTTGGCATATCAAGGATATGAGCATGAATTTTCTCTTTGGAAGAGCAAGCTACGTTAGTATGATTGCGAAATTGAAATAAAAAAAAGGCGACCTGAACGGTCGCCTTTCTTCATTTATGCACTTGGCTGTACGCCTCGTGAATCGATGATACATTTGGTTGGGCAAACGGTTGCACATTTACCACAATTCGTACAGACATTGTAATCAATAATGGCAAGATTGTTCTCAAGCCTGATCGCATTGACCGGGCAGTTCTTCACGCAGAGACCGCAACCAATACATGGCTTACCGCTTCCGCATACTCTCTTGGCTTCCGGTCCCTTGTCATGAGATGAACAGACGATGTGAACATCGTGATTTTCATAAGGAATAAGTTCAATCAGGTAGCGAGGGCAAGCTTTCACGCATTTACCGCATGCAGTGCAAAGTTCAGGGTCGATGATTCTCATACCGTTTTCATCGAGGCTGATTGCACCAAATGGGCAGGCACGAAGACAATCGTTTTGGAAAACACAACCCCAACGGCAGAGATTTGGACCGTCTGCATAACTGATAGCAGAAACGCAGGTGCCCACACCTTCATACTTGTAATGCAGGTTTGTGTTGTTGCAGCCACCGCTTGAGCAATGGATAAATGCCACTTTCTTGGTCATTTCCCCAGCTTCCGTACCCATGATACCGGCTATCTTCTTTGCTACTTCAGAACCACCGGGGGCACATTTATCGACCGGAGCATGTGCATGAACGATAGCATCTGCATATCCGCTGCATCCGGGCATACCGCATGCACCGCAATTTGCACCGGGAAGAACCTCAATGATCATCTCAACGCGGGGATCGACTTCCACCTGGAATTTGTTGGCTGAATAAGCCAGCCCGATACCAAACAACAATCCCAAACCACCAATGATAAGGGCAGGTAATATGATAAGACTAAACATGTTTCCCCCTTACAGCTTCAATCCGGCAAAGCCCATGAAGGCAAGAGCCATACAGCCTGCCGTCACGAGGGCAATGGGGAAACCGCGCATTGATTTGGGAGTTTCGATGAATTCATATCTTTCGCGGATTCCAGCCATCAGCAATAACACAAATGTAAAGCCGATACCGGAGAAGAAACCGTTCAGAGTTGAATCCAGGAAGTTATATGATTTACCATTAGGCCACTTGTCGATGAAATTCAATAAAGCAACACCGAGTACGGCACAGTTGGTTGTGATTAGGGGAAGATAAATACCCAGTGACTTGTAGAGCGCTGGAGCATTTTTCTTGATCACCATTTCAACAAACTGCACGAGTGCAGCAATTGCCAGGATAAAGGCAATGGTGCTGAGGTATTGGATATCATTTGGTATCAGTAAATACACATTGATTAGATAAGTAAGAGAGGATGCGAGTGTCATAACAAAGATCACTGCCATTCCCATACCGAAGGCTGAATCCATCTTTGTGGAAACACCGAGGAAAGGACACAGACCCAGGAATCTTGCAAGAATGAAGTTCTGGATCAGTATGGCACTGATTGCCATAATGAAGATATTGCCTAAGTATTCCATATGTATCTCCTACACTTCCTTTCTCAATATCTTGACCAGCGCCATCAGGAATCCGAGAGTGAAGAAAGCACCCGGTACCAGCACTGCTGCCAGCATGGGACTTGCAATATAACTCTTCGGAAGTACATCCATTCCGTAAATCTGACCTGTGCCAAGCAGTTCACGAATCGTTGAAATGACTGAGAGGGCAAGCGTAAAACCAAGCCCCATCCCAAGTCCATCAGCCGCTGATGGGAAGAAACCGTATTTTCCGGCAAATGCTTCAGCCCTGCCCAGAATGATACAGTTCACAACGATCAAGGGAATGAATATTCCCAATGCCTTGTATAATGGCGGTGTATATGCAGCCATCGCCATATCGACAATGGAAACGAAGGCTGCGATGACAACGACGTATATTGGTATGCGTATATTGGAAGGAGTGACATTCTTGATCAGTGAGATGATCATGTTGGAGCAGACCAGCACGAATGTTGCTGCGATACCCATTCCAAGAGCATTCTTTAGTGATGTGGTTGTGGCAAGTGTCGGGCACATTCCCAACACAAGCACAAAAGTAGGATTCTCTTTTACAAATCCCTTGGTGAATTCCTTTAATAAATTCATAGGGAACCTCCTGAAGCAACCAGTTTCTCGGTGGGTGCAACCTGCTTGGGAGTCGTCTCAACAGCACCTTTCAGGACGGTCAGGGCATTCCTGATGGATTTTGTTATCGCTCTGGTTGTAATGGTAGAACCTGTGATAGATTTGATCTTTCCACCGTCTTTATCAACGACCAGGTCAGATATTCCCATCTTTTCGAATCGAGGAGGGAAATTATCCTTCGATGAATTTGCCCCGAGTCCCGGTGTTTCATTCTGGTCGATGACCTTGATCTTCAATATCTGGAATGCCTGATCTGCTGCCACCATTGTTCTAACAGTGCTGCTGTATCCTCTTCCGGATGCGATGAAGGTATAACCGACGATTGCACCTTTCTGGTCTTTCCCGATAAAGTACTGCAATGAGTCAGGCTTTCCGGCATCAGCCGTGAAAGGTCCATCGAATGTAACATTGGGAAGCACTTCCTTTCTTGCATCTGCTTCCGTTTTCTTCTTATTTTCGGCGATCTTGTCCTTGGTCATCTTATTCACAAAGGCAAGCACACCGCTGCCGATTGCACAGAATAAAAACAAAATGATACCCAGTTTGAGGATCTCTTTCATTTCTTCACCTCCCCAAATGCACGTGGGATCGTGTATTTATCAATGAGCGGAACGAGGAGGTTCATGAGAAGGATGGAATAACAGACGCCTTCTGGATAACCGCCCTTGTACCGGATGAATATCGTAACCACACCGCAACCAATACCGAAGATGATTCTTCCCGTCTTTGTCATGGGCGATGTGACTGGATCGGTTGCCATATAAAATGCACCGAGAATCACTCCACCTGCCAATACCTGGAACATGGCACTGGAAACAGACATTCCGTCCATGAGGAAGCCTAACACAAATACAGTCAGGATATAACTGACAGGGATGCGCCATTCAATGATATGATTGTATATCAGCCACAAAGCACCTAATAAAAGAGCAAAAGCAGAGACTTCTCCAAGACATCCACCAATGTTACCCCAGAATAAATGCTGTATGTTTTGTGAACTGATCAATGCATTATGAATCAGGTCATGTAATTGTGTATTTTGAGATGCATTCGTTGTCATTGATTGAACAAATGTAGTATCACGCATCGACTTTGCAACGTTTAAGGGAGTTGCGGAAGTCAATAATGTATAAGCTTTGGGAGAAATAGTTGCAAGGCTGTCGATGGGTATATCAGTAACCTTGATGCCATTAATGGAGCCTTTCAAGGTGTGCATCCACCCGGAAGTGACCAGTGTGGGCCAGGAAGCAAGCACGAATGCTCTTCCAAGTAATGCCGGATTCATGGGATTCATTCCCAGTCCGCCGAACGCATGTTTGCCGATTGCGATTGCAAAGACAGCACCGATAACTGTCAGCCACCAGGGAACGCCTGCATCAAGATTGAATGCTACAAGCATACCTGTAAGAAATGCACTGCCATCCATAATGGTAATAGGTTTTTTCCTGCATTTCTGAATCAAGGCTTCCACTGCCATTGCCGCCACTCCACCATAGAGAGTGAGCAGTAAGGCATGAAAACCAAAGAAATAGACTGCAGCAATCATTGCCGGAATGAGGGCAATGACGACCTGCCACATCACGAAAGAGACGGAAGTCCTATCGTGTAAATGCGGTGCTGCAGAAACGACAAATTTATTATCCATTTATCCTCCTTGAAGGATGTATCAAATTATTTTTTAGCCCGTTGCATTTCTGCAACTTTCTGCTTACCGATTTCAATCCACTGCACGAGTTTGATATGGGCAGGACAAACATAGGCGCAACTGCCGCATTTCATGCAGTCAGTTAAACCTGATTTATCCGCCTGTTCCCATTTTTCAGTTCTAACACAGGCTGCAATTTGTGCAGGGAATAGATCCATAGGACATACATCTACGCATCTTCCGCAATGCAGACAAACATTCTCTTCATCCTTGCGGGCTTCTTTGGGATCCAATATGACGATACCGGAAGTACCTTTTCCTACGGGGGTATCCAGGGTTGGAATCGCAATTCCCATCATCGGACCACCTGAAATGACCTTTCCGATTTCGCTCTTCGTTCCAGAACAGAATGCAAGCATCTCGGACATGGGGGTTCCTATGCGAGTCCTCAGGTTCTTGGGATTCTTCACGATCTTGCCGGTCATGGTCACGACACGCTGGATCAATGGTTTGCCGAAGCGCAACGCTTCATAAACAGCAACCGCAGTTCCCACGTTTTGAACCACAACTCCCACTGCTAAAGGTAATCCACCCTTTGATGGAACCTTGCGCTTAGTGGTTGCATAGATCAGTTGCTTTTCAGCACCTTGCGGATACTTCAACTTCAAGCCAACGACCTGGATGTTCTTTTCGCCTTTCACGAGTTGACTCATCTTGGCAATGGCATCCTTTTTGTTGACCTCGATACCAATGTAACCATTCGCAGCATTGAGAATCTTCATGATTGCCTTCAGTCCGGAAACGATATCCGCTCCTCTCTCCATCATCACGCGATAGTCAGAAGTCAGGTACGGTTCACATTCAACACCGTTCAGTATCACGGTATCAATAGGATTTTCAGCAGGTGGGCTCAGTTTGACATGGGTGGGAAATCCTGCACCACCCATACCGCAGATACCTGCCTGGGCGATCTTTTCCTTCATGTCCTTCGGAGAAAGATTCATGAAATCAGGATTATCTTCCAGCGTAACCCATTCATCCGTACCATCACCGGTAATCTCAATTGCCATCTGGCGATTACCAATGGGATGCGGGAACAGGTCAATCTTGGAGACTGTACCGGAAATCGACGCATGCATGGGGATGGAAACAAATCCACCGGGCTCTGCGATCTGCTGACCCGTTAGAACCTTGTCCCCAACCTGCACGATCGGTTTCGCAGGAGCTCCAATGTGTTGGGATAGAGGTATGACAACTTTGCCGGGCAAAGGCATTTCTTCCACTTGTGCGTTCTTGGAAAAATGCTTATTGTCGTGTGGGTGTACACCTCCAGGAAAAGATTTGAGTCTCATTGCTTCTCCTTTTACTGGATAATACTTACATATAATTGCGACATCTTTTTAGAAGAAAATTAAAGAGCAAGATATTTTTTGATATTTTATTGTCATAATTATTGCATTTTTGAATATCTTACTCACCTTTGAACTAATTCACCATAAGTTCTTGACAAACTGTCTTTCATACCTGTTTTGTGAATTATAGATGTATGTGAGGATATATGTTAGAACGAATCACCAATCCTGTTGAATTTACTGAAGAAAAAGACTTTGATCGCGCCCTCCGTCCCAAGACACTCGATGACTTCATCGGTCAGGACCAGATCAAGCAGTTACTGGATATTTCCATCAAGGCAGCCAAACTGCGTCAGGAACCTCTCGATCATGTGCTTCTGTTTGGCCCTCCCGGCTTGGGAAAGACCACTTTGGCGCATATCATTTCCAATGAACTGGGTGTCCCCCTGGCAGTCAGTTCCGGTCCGGTTCTCGAGAAACCATCCGATCTCGCAGGAATTCTCACCAATCTGCAAAGGCATGAAGTCCTTTTTATCGATGAAATACACAGGCTCAACCATGTCATTGAAGAATACATCTATCCTGCCATCGAGGATTTTGAAATGGAGATCATCCTCGACAGCGGTCCAAGCGCAAGAAGCGTGAAAATAGAGCTCGAACCCTTTACCATGATTGGAGCCACCACTCGCGCAGGATTGCTGACATCTCCGCTCCGTGACAGATTTGGTATCGTTCTTCGCCTTGATTATTATGACCAGAAATCCATAGAATCCATCCTGCGCAGATCAGCCAAACTGCTCGACCTTCCCATGGAGGACAATGCCACCACTGAATTGGCAAAGAGAAGCAGAGGCACACCACGTGTGGCGAACAGACTCTTGAGGCGTGTCCGTGATTATGCACAGATCATGGGTGATGGCAGGATAACGCATACCTTGTGCCTGAAAGCACTCGATATGCTGAATGTCGACCATGCGGGCTTGGACGATATGGACAAGCGTATCCTCACGACGATCATGGAAAACTACCAGGGCGGTCCTGTGGGAATCAAAACCCTTGCGGTTGCGGTTGGAGAAGACCCAGGCACTATCGAGGAAATATTCGAACCCTACCTTATCCAGCAGGGTTTCCTGGACAGAACCTTACAGGGAAGAAGAGCGACACATAAGGCGTATAAGCACTTTGGCATCAAAGCACCTGAAATGCAATTATCTTTCTTGGATCCTGAGACCTAATGTAAAGGACACTTCAGGGTCCTGCTTTTCAGTTGCCTGAAGTCAACTTTACATCAGGAGGCAAGATATCCGGGCAGGAACTCACTGAAACGGTTAATTTCACCTACAAGTGCCTGGTAGAGGTTTTCAAATTGATCTGTCTCATTTCCTTTTGCCGCCATTTCCAAGTCCTTTGCAGCAAAATGAATTGCCGTGAGTCCCAGGTTTCCTGAAGCACCTTTCACATTATGCGCTTTTTCGCTCAGAAGTATTGAATTCTTGGTATCGATTGCCAGCCGGATTTCAGGAAGCACCCTATTTTTCAATTTCACGAATTCCTGTAGAAGGTCTTTTAATAATTCCTTATCATCGATACGCTTCATCACTTCTGCTTCATTTATGATTGGATGTTCGAAAACCGTTGTATCCATGTGTTTTTCCTCTATGATAATTGGTTTACCCGATGGTTCGATCCATCGGTCAATAACTTGCTTGACGATATCCAGGAATATTGGTTTGGCTATATAATCATCCATTCCCGCTTTCAGGCACAGTTCCCTGTCTCCTTCCACAGCGTTGGCTGTCATGGCAATAATGGGAGTTTTCACGTTCTGACGCCGCAATTCTGTTGTGGCATCATAGCCATCCATGACAGGCATCTGGATATCCATGAAGATCAGGTCATAATTCCTTTGTAGTCCTTTTTCAACCGCTTCCTGTCCATTATTGGCAAAATCGACCCGATATCCCAGGGAAGTGAACACTCGCTGGGCAACCTTCTGGTTGATGATATTGTCCTCAGCAAGCAGGAAGATGTTCGGACTCGCCTCCACAGCGGGGACTCGTTCCTTTTTGGCAGCAGACTGGGTGAATACATTTTCCATGACGGTAAGGACGGAAGAATGATCCAACGGTTGCCGCACATGTCCCGAAATCCCAAATTCCTTGTTATAGAAAGGATCGGTTGCAACTTCTTCAGTTGTGACCAGGATCAGGATATTCCGCGGGAATTGCAGGATCTGCTTCAGACCTTCCACATGCTCTTTATCGAATAGTTCATAATCCATAAAGATAAAATGGATCGTATCCGATTCATTCCCGTTCTCTTCAATGGCTGCCCGGAGAGTCTTTGCGGTGGAGACATTGATTTTCCAGGACGATAAAAGACCTGTCAGTTGAGCGATATCCGACTGCTTTTTCTGAATCAGAACCGCATTGACATCCTTAAGAAATACTTTTTTATCTTCGCTTATGAATAAAGCAAAATCATCTGTTTCGGGTAGCGAAAGCGTGAAATGGAATATTGTACCCGAACCCCAGGAAGTATCCGTGCTCTCAGGATTTGGACTTTCCACCCACATTTTTCCGCCCATCAATTCCACAAGTCTCTTGGCGATAGTGGTTCCCAAGCCTGTACCCGAAAACTCACGTGTCTGTGTGTCATCTGCCTGGGTAAAGGAATCGAAGATTGCATCTATTCTATGTTTGGGTATTCCAACACCGGTATCGGCAATGGAAAAATGCAGAATGTTCTTTTTGTTTTTGGCTTTTTCACTGCGCACAGTCAATTCGACCTTGCCGACCTTGGTGAACTTGCATGCATTATCCATCAGGTTATAGATCACCTGTTTCAATCTCAGCATATCACCCAGGTAAACATCCGGCAAATCTTCCTCAACCGTGAGTTTCAAGGCGATGCCCTTTTCCTCTGCCTGGTTTCGGAAACCCCTTACGGCAGTTTGGAGTAGTTTCCTCATGGAGAAGGGAGCAGATATCAATTCCAATTTTCCTGTATCGATACTGGAGAAATCGAGGATTTCATTAATCACTTTCAGCAGGTCTACACTCGAATAGGAAATGATATTCAGTAACTCATCCTGCTGCTTCGTAAGACTGGTATCCTTTAGGATATTGGAAGTGGCGATGATGCCATTCATGGGTGTGCGGATCTCATGGGAGACCTTGGTCAGGAAGACGGATTTTGCCCGGTTGGCAGATTCTGCCTGTTCCTTTGCCAATTCCAACTCGGCGGTACGTTCCTTGACCTTGTCTTCCAGTTCCAACTGGTTGCGCTTGATGGTTTCACGATCTGCTTCGATCGTGGTAAGCATCTGGTTGAAAGCATAACCCAGGATGCTTAGTTCGTTTTTATCCCTGATCTTATACCTGACAGCCAGGTTTCCTTTTTCCACTTCCTTTACCATGAGGATGAGATTCCATATCGGTGCAGAAATGGAAATGAGGAGATAGACCAGCACATACAACGATCCCAGGAGAACGATCACAATGAAGAATATCATGACTCGTAACTGGTTGGAACGAAGAGTCTGTGTATTCCTAAGGGCAAGATTGAAGTCGTGTGAGTAACGTTTTTGAATCAGGGTTGTAACAGTGGAAAAGCCTTTTGCGAGATTATCATAATCCAGTCTCGGAAGCATATTCGGAGACGAATACTGCCCTGTTTTCAGCATGGTATCGAGATTCAGGAATTCACTCCAGAAACTGTTCAGGATGACCTTATTTCGATTCAATTCCTTCTGATACAATGGGAATTTGGATATGCCTTCATCGATCAGGCTATTGACCAGATCCTTCTGTTTTTCGAGTTGATCGAAGTTATCTTCCAGGTTGTATTTGAGACGAAGATCACACAAATAATGCAATTCGTCGAAATTCAGGCGAATTTTATATATCAGGTCTCTTTTTTCCTGAAGATCCGTTATCTTTCTTGCATCCACATCATAACGCTTGGTGGTTGAGTAGATGGCAAGAAAGGAGAAGAACATCAGTAAAATGAGCACAATAATCGTGAAGGTGATTCTCGTCCTGAAAGTTTGGAACATTCCTTATACCGCCCCAATCCTCTTAAAATTCATCGAAATGCGTGAATTCTCCATTTTCCACCCATTGCTCGGGATGACGGAGAAGTTCTACGATGTTATCTATCAAGTAAACGTGCTTTCTCTTTTCCTGTAGGATGATGTTGAGTATCTCATTTTGCCTTTCATCATCCATTTGAGCGATTAGGTCCTCATACATTGCAATCGTCTTCTGAAGATTTTCCAATACATGCTCATACACTCCCATCTGGTCAAGACTGCACACACCGAAATTCTTTCTGTTCTGCATGGCTTTGAAGATTTCCTTTGCGCGCAGGAAAAAGTCAGAATCACGGTGTTCCGGTCTCATATATTGATTCAATTGCCGGAGTTTGGTGATTTGGATTGCCGTATCTTCAGCAAGCATGATGAGAATTTTCTTTATTTCCGGATTATAATCGCAAGTATCGATCAGGTTTCGGTAAAACTCTTCGGTCGTAATCTCCAACGACACAGCTTCATCGATAAGATTCATTTTATCCTCCATATATTTTTATTTTATATAAAAGATAATCGTGAAAAGCAAGGGACTACATAAATATTCTATATCTTCATTATTTGTCAATCACTTTAGAAATATCGTAGAAATATATGAAACTTATCTGACCTAATACCATAGAAATATAGTCAAGCGTCCCATAAGCTTCCCTCAACCCTCTCCC
>DAONDQ010000103.1:0-10732 GCA_035402645.1 Candidatus Cloacimonadota bacterium
TCACATACTCCAGGAATCATGATGGTTTTCACATGATAATTCTCTGCCTGATCCTTAGACCCATAATGCTGTGATAAATTGAGCCCTGTCTTCACTCCCCACTGTATGGAATCGCATGCTGCGTTTGACAGAATCAAAACACAGGAGAGAATAAGAAGAAATTGTTTCACAAATCCCCCTTTTCATGTTTCCATAATACACTTCATGATTCATATAAGTCAATATTGTTTTTGTTTTGAGAATCTGTATCCAATTTCAATGCACTGAGCAAAATGACGATTATTACGCATTCACAATAAGACCTGTAGAATATTTATGACTTAAATTCGTCCAAATTGATCTGTCACATTATGCCATTTATCATGCTCATTCAAATTTGACTCGCTGATTTTAAGAAGAGACAGAAGATGAACATATATATATTGAAAAATACTTCTTGACGGATATGTAACCCCGTTGACAGGGTATAGCACAAAGTTGACAATCAATAGAAAGTTGTATATATTCTTAGCAAGAGTGAGTTTTCTATAATAAATACATCCACTCAGGATGTGAATCGTGGTTTGATTGATGAAGACATTGACGGTAGGGAAATCGAGAAATGTCTTCTAATGGGGTTTATCATGATTAAAAAGATTGAACAGGCTTTGACACAATTCGTGGCTGAAAAACTTCAGTTAGTGGAACGAATTGTTGATCGTCAACGGGAAACCAAGAGTCACCTGATTGAAATACTTGGTCCTTCAGGAACAGGCAAATCCTACTTATTCAAACAACTCTGTCAGTCTCTCGATGAAACAGGCGTAAACTACAATGTAATCCTGCCTCGTGTTTTTACCTTTAATCAATTGGAAGAATTGGTGAAACTGCTATTCCAGCTCGATGATGCTGAATATCAGAAGATTATCGAGAATTCCAAGGATTACAACACAGGAAGAAAATACGATTTCTTTTACTACCTGACGGAAACGCTGAATGAAAGAGAGAGTTTCAAGCCTATTACACTGCTGATAGATGACTGCAATAAAATGGATTCCTATACGCTGGATTTCCTGCAATATCTTGTCCAATACGCTCCCGAAAGTGGATTGCATATTATCGTTTTTGATAAGCAGAAAGTTTTTACCTTCTCGGAAGTGGAGCAGTTGGATTATCTCAAAACGGAAGATATCAGTAAGATCCTCAGCATGCTTTATCCAGATTCCAACAAGGATTTCACTTCAGAGAGTGATATTCTGAAGAGCATCACGGAAGGAAATCTGTTCATACTCGAGCATATCTTTTCAGAGATGCTTTCCAACACCAAATTAAAGACCATTGATCTGACACCCTTCATTGAAAGACAGTTTAACGATCAGGATATCTATCGAACCAAATTCCAGGCACTGAATAAGATCCAGAGAGACTTGATGGAATGGATTTACCTTCTGGACGGAAGAGCCACCATTGATATTCTTTCCAGTTTTGTGAAATCCAAGAAGGTAGAGCAAGAACTTAAATATCTGGAAGAACAGAATTATATTCTCCGCTACAAAACACTGTATGGTTTAAAGAAGATCAGCAGCTTCCAGCAAGAATGGTCAGGCAAGAGTCTCGAAACCAGGAAGGAAATGGTCACAAACCTTCTGCATTACCTTGTCAAAAAGAAGGAATCCAATCTCAATCTTGGTAAATACTACCTTGCCCTTGATGATCTGAGCAATGATTTATTCTTTGAGATCGTAAATTACCTGAATTTGATAAACGATCATCAGAATTTGATTCAACTCCATCAATTCAGGTTGTCAAAGCAAACAGAACCGACCGAGCGACTTTATTCTTATATGCAGATTGGTAAGACCTATAAGAATATGAATGAAAAGGAACATGCTGCCGAGCAATTCAGGCAATGTCTGCAGATTTGCACGGAAAATAGCATTCCGGCTGAAGAGACCATATTCCAGCTTGCAGACAGTTTATTTGCCATCAATTCAACCAATTTTGCGTTGGAGATCATCAAGAAATATACACCGCAAACCATCAGCAGCTATTGGAGGGCAAAGATACTTTTACTGAAAGCAGAAATACTGATGGAAATCGAGAGTTATGATGAATCATTCGCCTGCCTGGATGATGCTGCAGAATCGATTTCTCATGTCGATGACAAGGAAAAGAGGTATAAACTTCAAGCTGATACACGCAAGATCAAGGGAAAGATATACTACTACAACAATGAATGGGATCAGGCTGCAGTTGCCTTCAAAGATGCCGAGTCTCTTTATAAAATGGAGAATGACTTCGCCGGTCTTGCTGCCATCTATAATAATCTCGGTGCCTTGTATATGTTCCAGGGAGAGTGGAAAGATTCCGAACAGATGCTTCAGCATAGTCTTGAACTGGAAAAGAAGAGATACAATCTCAACGGCATATCAGTATGCTATAACAACCTCGGTGGCTTGATGGATGACAAGGGAGACAGAGAGCATTCCATTTATTACCTGGAAGAGGCGTTGAAACTCCAGAGATTGCTCAATGAACCATATAACATCACGAACATCCACAATAATATTGGTGTCACATACATGGATGCCAATGATTTCGAAAGAGCAGAAGATGCCTTCAAGCAATCACTCGACATCGCCATCACCTATGGTTTCTATAAGAATATCATCGCCACACTGAACAACTTTGGTGCCCTTTACTTCAAGAAAGGTGATTGGAATATGGCGATTGAATATTACGACCGTGCCATCGAAAAATCCAAAGAGAACGACTTCATCGAAGGTTTGCTTCGTTCTTATAACAATTTGGGTGAATTATACGAAAAACGGGGAGAACTCAATCTTGCCTATGATCTCTACTTTAAGGGAAGGGAACTTCTTCCACAGGTAAGTGATGACTATATAAAAGCGGAATTATACGGAAACCTCGGGTCTGTTCTGACGAAACTCCATAAATTCGGGGAAGCTTATTCCAATCTTATGGAGAGCTTCGATTTCTTCAAGGCTCTCAATGCAAAAGACAAGATCATCGAGGGCTGCCAAAAACAGGCATTTTACTTCATTCTTACCCGTAACTATGAAAGTGCGGATTACTACCTGAATACAGCAGTTAAGATTGCCAAGGAATTAAACAATTCATTTGAATTAGGCAGGATCTATTACCTACGCGCATTATTGGAACACAAGAATATCGAGCTTGCCCGCAAGCAATTGGAAGAGGCTATTACCATATTCCTTGAAACGAAGAACTATTATGAACTGGCTTATGCCAATTACGAATATGCCAATATTCTCTACGAAAGCAAGGAATGGGAACAAGCTCTGCAAATCCTGAAGAATAACCGCAAGACCATCCAGCAATTCGGTGCCATAAAACTCCTCGAGCAGAATGATATCCTCATGCAGAAGATCTCGAAGGAATATGCCAGTGATCTGAAAGAATCCAAGTTCCAGGAAAACATGTTGAATAAGTTCTATGAGATCACGCAGAATCTGAATTCAATTTCGGACTTGGATATCCTGATCGAATCTTCCCTGAACAACCTCAGTGACATTGCTGAAGCAGATGGTGGAATTCTTTGCCTGTATAACAGCATTACCGTACCGGAATCATGGGAATATAAGATATACAACAATTTCAGCCATGATGACAAGCATTACGAAACCATGATGGATATGATCCAGGATACATTCCGTACAGGTGAATCACAGAATATCAAGCAACCGCATTTTGCTC
This sequence comes from Candidatus Cloacimonadota bacterium, assembly GCA_035402645.1. Taxonomy (GTDB): domain Bacteria; phylum Cloacimonadota; class Cloacimonadia; order Cloacimonadales; family DAONDQ01; genus DAONDQ01. The sequence continues at coordinate 3,718 of DAONDQ010000103.1, forward strand.
CCCAGTTCAACCACATTATCACCTTCCCGCTTTCGATTCGAAACAAGCCACAGGGAGTTGTGCTCCTATTCAGTAAACATGGCTCACATTATTTCCCTGAGAGAGTGGTGAATCTCATCAATGCTCTGAGCAATCAAATCATTGTCATTATCGAAAATATTCGTTCCACCAATTTGGAAAAATCACATGCCATCCTTCGTGAACAGCTTACTTCTGCCAATTCATTTTCAAATATCATTGGAAAAAGCCCAAAGATGCTGGCAATCTTCCAAATGATAGAAAAAATCAAGGACACACCAACCACCATCCTGCTGGAAGGACCAAGCGGAACAGGTAAGGAATTAATTGCCCGTGCCCTGCATTACAGCAGTAATCGACGAAACAAGGCATTTGTCGCCCAGTATTGCGGAGCGCTCCCGGAATCTCTTCTGGAAAGTGAACTCTTCGGGCATGTGAAAGGCTCTTTCACTGGCGCAGCTTATGATAAGAAAGGGTTGTTCGAGATCGCTGATGGCGGCACATTCTTCCTCGATGAAATTGCCGATATCAGTCTTTCCACCCAAGCCAAGCTGCTTCGTTTCCTGCAAGAAGGCGAGATCAAGCGGGTTGGTTCAACCAAGACGGAAAAGGTGGATGTCCGTGTTATCTGTGCAACAAACATCACCCTTATGGACAAGGTAAAGAAGGGAGATTTCCGGCTTGACCTTTATTATCGCCTGAATGTCATTCGCCTAGAAGTTCCTTCCCTCAAGGAAAGAAGAGAAGACATCCCGCTCCTTGCCATCCATTTCCTTGATAAGTTCAATAAGAGAATGAACAAGAACGTCAGTGGGATAACCGACGAAACCATGAAGTGCCTGATGAATTACGAATGGCCTGGTAATGTACGTCAGTTGGAGAATGAAATAGAAAGAGCAACCACACTTGCTGACAACAACAGTTTTATCAAACCTTCAGACCTTTCGGAAGAAGTTTATAAATATGCTGAGCATACACAGGCTGTGAATCTGCTGATGAAGAAGATCAGTTTGAAGGATGCAGTTGAGAATCTGGAAAAATCCATGATCCAGAAGTCCCTTGAAGAGAGCAACTGGAACCAGACTCAGTGTGCTAAGGATCTTGGTCTGAGCCGCCAGGGCTTGATCAAGAAGATGAAGCGTTATAATCTTTATAGGGAAGAAGACGAACAACAATAGAGGGTATCATTGAATAAGACTGAATTATTCGAGAGCATTGATTTTGTTGCTCTCGATATTGAAACAACGGGTTTGGAAAAAGAACATGCCGAAGTGATCGAGATCGGTGCCGTCAAATATGAAAAGGGTGTGGAATCGGGGAGATTCTCAACTTTCCTGAAAACAGCACATCCGATTCCTGATTTTATCAAACAACTGACACATATCACCGATGAACTGGCAGCACAGGGTATGTACCCCCGAGATGCTTTCCTTGAGTTACAGAAATTCGTCGGAACCCATACACTCCTCTGTCACAATGCATCCTTTGACTTGCCTTTCCTGGCTCATCATTTTGAAAAATATGACCTGTTCCCCATGTCCAACATCTATTGGGATACACTCGAGATCTCGCGAATCTATCAACCTTTCCTTGGAAACCATAAACTGGAATCGGTTGCAACCTTTTTTGAGATCCTTAATGAAGGTGCACACAGAGCCATCTATGATGCGGAAGTAACGGCAAAGATACTGATTGAGGAATTGAAGTTCATCGATAAACACATCCCTGTCCCTGTGAATTACCAACTCTCTCAGATAGCGCAACTTGCAGGAATGGAGAGCGGCTTATCCTTCTTCCTTGGGAAGATCGTTGAACATCAGCGTTCAAATGCCCTTCTGAAAAAGAAAGCCGTGGAATGGAAGATCGTCAACCAACATCTCATTACCAATCGAGTGCATGATTTCAAGCCATTATCCCTTCCCGAAATATTCGAGCAGGATGGTCAGCTCGGGAAGAAATTCTCTCATTATGAATTCAGACCCGGTCAGTTGGAAATGGCGGAAGCAGTGAAAGATTGTTTTGAAAAGGATGAATATCTTCTGGTGGAAGCCGGAACCGGTGTCGGAAAATCCTTTGCCTACCTGATCCCCGCTATCCAAGTCGCTCATGCGCAAAATGAAAAGGTGGTCATCTCCACCAACACCAAGAACCTACAGGAACAACTTATGGGGAAGGATCTTCCTGCCATCAGCAGCATTTTACCGTTGCCCTTCAAGGCTTTACTGCTGAAGGGAAGAGATAACTACCTCTGTGAAAAGAGATGGCAGGAAATCATCTTCGATTTCGGGAAGAACCTGAATCGGCAGGAGTTGGAGGGATTATTATACCTCGTCGTCTGGCGAGAATTCAGCCAGACAGGTGATATTTCCGAGAATGGAGCCTTCGATCGTTCCCGGTACAGCACATTATGGAAGAAATTACTGGCAGACAGGTATTTCTGTTCAGGGAAGAAATGCTCGCTCTTCGGACATTGTCACCTTATGGAGCTTCGCCAAGAGCAGGAAACGGCAAATCTGCTCATTGTCAATCACTCCCTGCTGCTCACTGACATTTTGAATGAAAATACTACACTTGGAAAATATAAATATCTTGTGGTAGATGAAGCACATAATTTGCCGCCAATCGCTTCCAAGCACTTGGGAATTGACCTCAGTTATGGAGATTTCTCCAGTTTTTTCAATTTGCTTTCACACTCAGGAAAAAATCAGCAAAGCGGATTAATTCCATCCCTTCAGACTGCTGCTGAAAAAAGCATGCTCCCTCCCAATAAAGTCTCGGCTGTGATCAAACAGACAAGTTCCATTTCAGATCGTCTTTCAGAAGGAAGAGACATGATGCTGGAACTTTTCCAATACATCACCACGGTCGTGAAGGAACAGGGAACATACGGCAAATATCGCATTAAGAATATGGATGAATTCCCCATGCTCTCAGACCTATTCACTAAATCTCTTGAATATTGGAAGCAACTCGACCGGGAAATCACTGCCATCCATATGTTGATGACCGAATTCAATGCAAACCAATTTCCGGATTATGACAACCATGTCACGAACCTTGAAGGGATTCGAAGCAGGTTGGATGAGTTCGAAAATGAGTTGAACAAACTCAGTGATCCTGACATGGAAAACAATGCCTATTGGCTTGAAAGCAGCGGTTTTACAGACAGCGCCTATCCAACTGCAAGTTTCAATTATGCCCCGCTGGAAGTAAATGAACTGCTTTCCCGTACGCTGTATTCAGTAGTCGATTCCATCATTTTTACTTCAGCGACCATTGCCATCCGTGGTGTGTTCAAGTATTTCTCACAACAGATGGGATTGAATCTCGTGGAATCAAAAACCGTCCGTGAACGTGTCGTTCCCTCTCCCTTTGAATTCGAGAAGCAATCAGCACTACTGACAGCAGGATTCCTCCCGGATCCCAACGACCATTATTTCTCTTCGCAGAGCATCGATGTCCTGCGCAGAGTATTAGCAACAACCCAAGTCGGTAGTATGGTGCTCTTTACTTCCTATCGCGACTTGAACATAGTGTATGACGCGTTGGAGAAGGAGTTCTTCGAAAAGGACATTCCTCTTCTTGCGCAAGGCAAGGGAGCAAGCCGGTCTGCCATCTTGAACGAATTCCGTGAACATGGCTGTGGAGTATTGCTCGGAACAAGCTCATTCTGGGAAGGCATCGACGTTCAGGGTGAATCACTTTCACTGCTTGTCATTTACAAACTGCCGTTCCAGGTCCCATCTGAACCCATTGTAGAAGCTTATATCGAAAAAATAGAAAAAGAGGGGAAAAACTCGTTTATGAGTTATATTCTTCCAAACGCCCTACTGAAACTACGGCAGGGATTTGGTCGCCTGATCCGAAGTAAGACTGATAGAGGCGTTGTTCTTATCATGGACAATCGGGTCGAGACCAAGCAGTATGGTGTGTATTTCAAGGAAGTGCTTCCCACCAAATGCCATGAGATGAAGGACATCCTTCAACTGGAGAATGCGGTTGCAAAGTTCTTCCGCAAACTATAGTATCATCCACTTTAGTGGGTTTGTGAATAATTGAATAAGGTGTAACATGAACATTCAGGATGAACTCACCAAAATTGTCGGTTCCGATCATTTACTGATTGATGAACCCATGAAGAATCATACCCATTTCCAGATTGGAGGTCCGGTAGATTACCTGGTTATGCCCGGGAATCTTGCTGAGCTTTCACAGGTGATTCGTTTCAGTAGGAAGTTTAATATTCCGCACATGGTGATAGGAAACGGAAGCAATCTGCTCGTAAGAGACAAGGGAATCCGTGGCATCGTGATCAAGACCACAGAACTGAAAACAGTTGAAATACAGGGTAATCAAATTTATGCGGAATGCGGGATCACGCTTGAAGAACTTTCCAACCTGGCAATGAATCATGAACTGACAGGTATGGAATTCGCTTCCGGCATACCCGGTACCTTAGGTGGTGCAGTGGTCATGAATGCAGGTGCCTACGATGGTGAAATGAAGGACATTGTAGTGGAAAGTAAGTTCATCGATTATGATAACGAATTAAAATCACTCTCTTATAATGAACATCTCTTTGGTTATCGTACGAGTTATTATCAAATCCATAAAACAACGGTCGTATCGGCTACCCTGAATCTGAAAATCGGAAATATCGATGTAATCAGAGCACGCATGGAAGAACTGCACAATCAGAGATGGGATAAGCAGCCGATGGACCTTCCCAGCGGAGGGAGCGTATTCAAACGTCCGGCAGGATTCTTTGTCGGTAAGTTGGTTGACGACTGCGGATTGCGGGGTACCCGTATAGGTGATGCCCAAATATCAGACAAACATTGTGGTTTCATAGTGAATATTGGCAATGCCACTGCACAGGACGTCCTATCCTTGATCAAACGCGTACAGAATACAGTTTTCAAGAGATTCGGAGTTACACTCGAACCGGAACTGAGGATCGTAGGAGAAGATTGATGTAGCGATTGCTTCAGCAATCGTAAGAACACAATTCATTGTGTTCATATCCGTAAGAAAATTAAGCCATACGTATATAAGCGCATCTCATTCCATCCTCTTTAATAAAAGGGATCATATCAGCATCGATAAAGCATCCATACAGCATCCTTTGACACACCATGAATCTTGTTTTCTCTCAGATTGCTGATTGTTAATTTGGGAAATAATATTGAGTGTACCTTGAGTTAAGGAAAGATAACGGTCTTTTTCTTCTATTTTAAAAACCCGTTATGCTACTCATCCGCGCACTGAGGCTGCAGACAGTCCCCCATCGCAGGTCATTCTGGCGAAGTAAGTAGTGTTAGAAGTCATGTTTGAGATATTCATGTTGTAAAGGGATGAAGATTGGGACAGCTGAAGCAGCCCCTACAACGGCTGAAGCCATTGCTACGAGATACTGGTTTGCTGAAGATGGGGATAGCTGAAGCAGTCCCTGCAACGGCTGAAGCCATTGTTACGGGATGCTCGTTTGCAGAAGGTTGGGACAGCTGAAGCAGTCCCTACAACGGCTAAAGCCGTTGCTACGGTATCTATATAAATGATTCCTGCATGAATTCCTCGAGCTTCTTACGGACATTAAGTACAAATCTGTTGTCGTTACAGTTCATTTTTTCTTGACTGGAAGATGCCTAATTAAAACGAGTATAAGAAGAGGAAATTGTAATTATTCGAAGAGCATTGCCTTTGTATTATGGAGAATATATGACGATAGAACAGCAAATGAAGATCATCAAGAGGGGAGTTGAAGAAATAGTCCCGGAAGAGGAATTGATCAAAAAACTGAAATATTCAGAGAAAACCGGAAAACCATTACGCATCAAATATGGCATCGATCCAACCGGTTATGATGTTCATATCGGTCATCTGGTTCCCATTCGCAAGATGCGTGAATTTGAGGATTTGGGACATACTGGTGTCATCATTATTGGTGATTATACAGCGCAGATCGGTGACCCCACAGGAAGAGACGAATCCCGTCCCCCGCTTACCGCTGAGCAAGTGAAGTCAAATGCCGAAAAATACATGGATCAACTATATATGGTTCTGGATCCGAAGAAAACAGAAGTAAGATTTCAATCTGAATGGTTTGGACCAATGGGAATGTCCGAAGTCCTGAAACTCATGGGGCAATTCACATTAGCGCAATTCATGGCGCATGATACATTCAGAAAAAGATATGAAGCCGGACTGCCTCTCGGAATGCATGAGATCATGTATCCCATTCTCCAGGGATATGATTCTGTTGCAATCAATGCCGATGTAGAATTAGGTGCAACCGAGCAAAAATTCAATATCCTGACTGGTCGCGATATGCAGAGGATATTCAACCAGCCCGAGCAGGTCGCATTACTTTCACCCATTCTCATGGGAACAGATGGCAAGGAAAAGATGAGTAAGAGTATGAATAATTATATAGCCGTCTTTGACCCACCACAGGAGAAATACGGTAAAGTCATGTCCATTCCGGACGATATCATCATCAATTATTTCAATTATGCGACACGTTTGAGTGTTGACGAAATAGAAGAGATACAAAAGCAGCTCAAGTCGGGAGAGAATCCAAAGTTTATCAAGCAGAGATTGGCACATGAGATCGTTGCCATGTATCATGGAGAACAGGCTGGAAAGGACGCAGAAGCAGAATTCAACCGTATATTCAGCCAAAAGGAAATTCCGACCGATATCCAGGACTATGTCTGTGCAGAATCACCGATCAAGATTGTAAAGCTTCTGACCATAACCGGATTATGCCAGTCCAATGGTGAAGCGAAGCGAATGCTTCAGCAGAATGCAGTTACCATCGATAATGATAAGATTTCGGATATAGATGCCTCAATAGAAATCAGGAATGAAATGATCATAAAAGTCGGAAAGCGCAGATTCATGCGTATCCTGAAGGGTTGAACCAGATGGAACTTGCATCTCATGTGATCGTGACTTTCATTTCGATCATCATTCTCTTCGGCTCAATCATCATCCA
>DAONDQ010000104.1:0-10705 GCA_035402645.1 Candidatus Cloacimonadota bacterium
CCAAATGACCGACTTCATCTATTCATCCCTGACAATGACCATCATACTGGTTCGAGTCAGCATCATTTTCATCACCCTTTTTATCCTGACAGCCATTCTCTATTTCTTCAAGCGACTTCTACCCCGTGCAAAGACCATCGCTGCCACGGGAACCTGGGATTGCGGATATGCAAAACCCACGAGCAGAATGCAATATACTGCCTCGTCGTTTGCACAACCGATCACGAACCTTTTCAAGAGCATCCTTGGAACTGAAGAGAAAAGCAGGAAGGTCGAAGGTTATTTCCCTCGTGAATCCGAATTCGAATCACATACACAGGACATATTCAGAAGAAGAATGTTTGAACCCTTCTTTAAACTGGTTTCGAAATGGGTATCACCCTTCCGCAGGATTCAGCACGGAAACCTGCATGGTTACCTGCTTTACATTGCATTAACATTGATCATACTCCTGATCTGGAAAGTGGGGTTTGCCCGATGAACTGGCTGTCCCTCATCTTCCCCATTTCAGCATGGTTATTGGCTCCGCTCTTATTGGGTGTGATCAATCGCATCAAATCCGTCTTTGCAGGAAGAAAGGGACCGAGCCTATTCCAGCTTTATTATGATATCTTCAAGTTGTTACAGAAGGGAAGAGTTTACAGCCGTTCGACCACACTGATTTCAAGAATTGCACCCATCCTCATGCTTTCCTGTGTGATTCTTGCCACCCTCATCCTGCCTTGGGGAGGAATGCCTGCACCAGTCACATTCGCAGGTGATTTCATACTTCTTATCTACCTGCTGGGATTGGCAAGATTCGCAACTGTACTCCTCGCTCTGGATACCGGTTCAGCTTTTGAAGGAATGGGAGCGAGCCGTGAAGTGCAGTTCTCAGCTCTGGCTGAACCCGCCCTGTTCCTTGGATTCATCGTCCTGATCCTGCATACGAGAAGCATGAGCCTATCTGCAATATCATCCAATATTTCCATCCATGACTGGCAAACATCAGCAGCTTTACTCGTCATGGTTTCCTTTGCCTGGTTCTTCATTCTTCTGACTGAGAATGCCCGTATCCCTGTGGATGACCCGAATACACATCTCGAACTTACCATGATCCATGAGGTCATGATCCTCGATGCAAGTGGACCTGACCTGGCATTCATTGAATATGCATCTTCGTTAAAATTATGGTTATTCAGCGGACTGCTCGTAAATCTGGTAGTGCCTTTGAAATTTGAATCCCTCTGGCAGCAGTTTTCCGTATTCATCATTGGAATGCTTCTTGTCAGCATTTTGATCGGGATCATCGAATCAGTCATGGCAAGACTCAAACTTCTGCATATTCCAATCATGCTCATCAGTTCAGCAGCACTTGGATTGATTGCGCTCATGATCAAGATACTGGGATTCTATCAATGAATACGATCTGCATCATCCTCATTCTCTCATGCCTTTTCATACTTGGCTCCAGCAGACCACGGGTTGCCATTCGTGTGGTTGCCATTCAAGGTATCTTTCTCGGCATGCTGCCAATCGTCAGGAGCCTGCATTCATTATCACTGGCGATTTTAATTCTCGCCTTCAGCGGTATCCTCTTCAAGGGGATTGTACTGCCTTTGCTCATGCAGACCGTGGTTAAGCAAACCGGCATACAACGGGAAACGGATCCTATTGTTCCATTCAGCGCATCCATCCTGATTGGTGTTGTTCTCCTCGGACTATCGGTTTGGATCTCGACCCAGATGTCTCTGCCGGAAAGGGTCTCACTGCTCAATACAGTTTCAGCAATGTTCCTTATCCTCGTGGGTTTATTCCTGATGATCACGAGACGCAAGGCATTGATGCAGACATTGGCTTACCTTGTCATGGAAAATGGAGTATATGCGCTTGGTGTGAGTATCAGTCTTGATTTCCCTTTGATCGTTGAACTCGGCATCCTGCTTGATGTTTTCGTTGGTGTTTTCATCATGGGTAATATGCTTTTCCACCTGGATCGTGAGTTCCAACACACTGATGTGGACAGATTCACAGAACTGGTTGAAACAAATAAATTGAATGAATCGGGTGAGGTGAAGCCATGACATTGCTGCTCATCCTTATCCTGATGCCTTTCATCACAGGAATCATCGTCTATTTTATCAAAAATAATCCCGCTCGCAGACTGATTTGGCTTCTCGTAGCCATAGCACATGTAATTCTCACGATCAAGGCGGCATATTTCACTCAATATCTGCTTGCTGAACAATGGATTGGAATGGACTCCCTCAGTGCTTTGTTTCTCTCCCTGACAAGTTTTCTTTTCTTTCTCGTTACAATATATGGTATCGGCTATGTTTCGAGGGAACCTGCAGAGCAAAGACCCGATTCAGAAACAGGGGGATTGCTGCATAATGCCCCCGAATCCGTATTTACAGGCAGTATGCTGATATTCCTCGCTTCCATGACACTCGCCATCCTGAGCAGGCATTTGGGACTGCAATGGGTTGCCATTGAAACCACAACCCTTGCAAGTGCTCCTTTGATCTATTATCATCAGAACAGAAGGTCATTGGAAGCAGCATGGAAATACCTGATATTGTGCTCTGTCGGTATCGCCATTGCCCTCATGGGTATCTTCTTTATTGGTTTATCACTGCCACAGGGCGTGCATGACATCACCCTGCTTGATCTATTGCAGAATGCAGGAAAACTTAACCATAAATGGCTTGAACTTGCATTCGTCCTCATGCTGGTGGGTTATGGAACGAAGATGGGTCTTGCCCCAATGCATAATTGGCTGCCGGATGCCCATAGTGAGGCACCATCTCCCGTTTCTGCACTGCTTTCAGGTGCTCTCCTGAATTGTGCCTTCCTCGGTATTCTTCGTATCCAACAGGTTTTTTACGCAGCCGGCATTGCATCATTCGGACAGGACCTGCTATTATTATTCGGTCTTATTTCCATTGGAACTGCCGCTATATTCCTTCTTGGACAGACAGATTACAAACGTATGCTTGCCTATTCCAGCGTTGAACATATGGGTATCCTGACCCTGGGTATGGGTATTGGCGGCTTGGGTGTCTTTGGCTCATTGCTGCAGATGATCAATCATTCCATTGTGAAAGTCATACTCTTCCTCACAGCCGGTAACATTCACTCCAAATTTCATACCAAGAATGCTTCCGACGTGAAAGGTCTAAGTAAAGTCATGCCCGTTACGGCAGGTCTTTGGTTCGTTGGATTCCTGGCGATTGTTGGTTCTCCCCCATTTGGAATATTCGTCAGTGAATTCACCATCCTCCGCGCAGCTATCCTGAAGCACTTGTGGGTGGCAGCCATATTGTTCTCCCTATTCCTTGTCATTGCATTCATCGGTATCACGAATGTGATACTGCCGATGATATTCGGTCCGGCAAAAATGAGAAGAAGGAGAGAAACCTTCGTTACATTGATTTCTGCCATCATTCTTGCAGTCCTGGCATTGAACATGGGACTTTGGATTCCAGGTTGGCTGGATGAAGTGATCCGTCGTGCAGCTGTCCTGCTCGAAGGAGGGATGAATTGAGTCTGCATCCGCATCTTCATAATGGACAGTCAATTCCGCTCAACTCTGTTCCCGAACTGAATATGGAAGATTTCCGTTCCACCCTAGTGGATGTAGTGAATAAAGGTTCAAAAGTATCATCTTTCTTCGGTACGCCCGATGGTGAAGATATCCTCTTAATTGCAGTCTTAGCCAATTTCCCGTTGGGAAATATGGAAATTTATCGTACAAAGGTTCACGGCAGTTATCCTTCTATTACCCCCGATTTACCTCAAGTCCATTGGTTTGAACGGGAAATTGCAGAACAATGGGGAATCATCCCCGAGGGTCATCCCTGGTTAAAACCCATCCGTTTCCATGCTTCCTACAAAAAAGGGCAGGATGCCTGGAATGCGGAACCCCCCATCTTACCTGGAGTAACGGATTATTTCCGTATCGAAGGTGAGGAAATTCACGAAGTTGCAGTCGGTCCCGTGCATGCAGGAATCATCGAGCCAGGTCATTTCCGCTTTCAGTGTTTTGGTGAAAATGTAAGACACCTTGAAATTGAACTTGGTTATCAGCACAGGGGAATTGAAAGAGCGATTCTCTCTTCTCCCGATCATCTTGCCATTCACTTAATGGAAACTTTGGCGGGTGATACCACCATAGGGCACTCTTCTGCGTATGCCATGAATGTGGAAGCACTTTCAGGAACAACACCCAGTCACAGGGCAAACCTGATCAGGGCGATTGCATTGGAATTGGAAAGACTTGCCAATCATACGGGAGATTTGGGTGCTTTAGCTGGTGATGTGGGTTTCCTGCCAACTGCATCCTACTGTGGCAGACTGCGTGGTGATTTTTTGAACCTGACAGCCATGATCTGCGGGAATCGTTTCGGTAGGAACCTCGTTCGTCCCGGTGGAGTCAGATATGACATATCCGATGCAGATGTCCTATTTCTTAAAAAGAAGATTCAAGAAATATTCGATGATTTGAAGGATGCCATCAATCTGCTGTGGGATACTCCTTCTGTCATGACCCGATTTGAAGGAACGGGAGCTGTTAGCCAAAGAGATGCGTTGAACATTGGAATGGTAGGTGTGGCAGCTCGTGCCAGTGAAGTGAGATGTGACATTCGCACTGATTTCCCCTGGGGTGCTTACATGACATTGGAGTCCCCTTCAGTATCGATGCAGACAGGTGATGTATATGCCCGTGCAAGCGTCCGCTGGTTCGAAATTCAGAATTCGGTTTCCTTCATCAATCATGCATTGGATTCACTATCTGCCGAACCGTTATTGAAACCCCTGTCACCCATGAATCCTGACATGATCTCCGTTTCACTTGTTGAAGGCTGGCGAGGTGAGATCTGTCATGTTGCCATGACGAATGAAGTTGGGAAACTCAGGCATTATAAGATCACAGATCCATCCTTCCATAACTGGTTTGGCTTGGCACTGGCTCTACGGAATCAGCAGATATCCGATTTTCCGTTATGTAACAAGAGTTTCAACCTATCCTACTGCGGACATGACCTATAGGACTTACAATGCATAATAAATATTCTGTCTTTTTCGTGTGTTTCTGGAGAAATGAAATGACTACAATATTTTTGTATATTACAAGGTTATTATTGTTGAAAGGAGATAAAATACCTAAAATAAATTCTGCTCTTTTTTCGTGTGTTTCGTGTGTTTCGTGGTTAAATTCTGGAGCTCTAAGAAATGATTAACATAGTTAAAACCCGCCATAAACAAGGCTATAGAACTTCTAAGTTTCCTAAAGTTGAGCCCGTCTTACCGGAACGTTTCCTCGGACGTCCCCAGATCGATCACTCAAAATGTGTTCAAGGTTGTGAGAAGTGCGTTCAGTCATGTCCCACCCAAGCTCTATCCTTAGTGGAGCAAGACTCCGTTCTTGCTAAAATGAATACTCTATCCATCGATTTGGGAAAATGCATCTTTTGTGGAGAATGCATGGAAGTATGTCCCAATGGCTGTATGCAGTTTGATAGAGATTACAAACTTGCAGTGAACAAACGCGATGCGCTCATCCTTTCAGATGATGAATATCCGATTGCACAAGCCTTGGAAGAGCAGACAAGAAGGCTCTTCGGTCGTTCACTCAAGCTGCGTCAGGTGAGTGCAGGCGGATGCAATGCCTGTGAAGCAGATACCAATGTCCTGAATACCCTCGTTTTTGACCTCAGTCGTTTTGGTATCCAGTTTGTGGCTTCTCCACGACATGCCGACGGACTTCTCATCACCGGACCCGTTACAAAAAACATGGAACTCGCCTTGTTGAAAACCTACGAAGCAGTTCCGGCACCGAAGATTGTCATTGCAGTGGGTGCCTGTGCTATTTCGGGCGGTGTTTATCAGAATCTGGAACAGACGAACAGCGGTATTGGTGATTTATTACATGTAGATTTATTCGTTCCAGGCTGCCCACCACATCCATATACCATTCTTGATGGACTGCTTAGGATACTGGGGAAAACTAACAACTAACAACTAAAAACTAAAAACTAAAAACTAAAAACTAAAAACTAACAATGAACAGACAAAAACCGGTTATTAGGAATTAGTTATTCGAGAAGTATTCAGAGTTTTTACAGAAGCGGCTAACAATCTAATCAGTTCCCGGCATTTTGGACTTATGACATGATATAATTCATCTTCTATTAAGCAAGTATCATGTAATAACGATAACCAATACTCAGTTTCATTTGCTTCTTTTAATGCTATACTCAATTTGTTTATAAAGTCTGCCTTAGATTGTCCAAATTCTGATTCTCGAATCATTGCTCCAATCGAAGTGCCAGACCGAAGAAGCTGTTTACTTAGTATGAATTCTCTTTGGTTCTTAAGACCATAACACAAATGGACGATTGCTTTTGCAAATTCGTAACTTTTCCCTTTTAATAATGATTCTTTCATTTTGAATGCCTCCCTTTTTATTAAAGTCATCTCTATTTGTTAGTTATTAGTTTTTAGTTTTTAGTTTTTAGTTCTTAGTTTTTCCCATTGCCATCCTCCCGATGTTATAATCGGGAGGATGGATTTGGGCTTGAAGTTACTATTTTGCTAATATCCTATCAGCTGCGACATAATAGAAATATGTCATGCTGGTTGTATCTGTAACGATATAAGAGTTCGTTGTTACCGTGGCGATCTTCGTATAAGTCCCACCCGGTGCTGTGGAGCGGTAAACATAATAAGTGGTCGCATTCGTTACTGCAGCCCATGACAGGGAAACTGAACCGCTCTGTCTTTGTATCTCCACCTGCAAAGGCGCATCAAGTATCGGTTCATAACCGCTCCCTGTTACAGAAAGGGAATTGGTTGGATGATTTACATCATTGCTAGTGATGCTGATGTTTCCATTATATGGCTGCACAAGGGTTGGTGCGAAGGTTACTGTATATGTATGTGAACTGCCTACGGCAACAGAATAACCTAATGTATTACGTTCCACTTGAGCCCTGCTCAATTTCGCTGACTGCACAACAGAATAGCCGGTGGGAGTGGTAATATTTCCCGTCAGCAGAGCATTACCTGTATTCGAAATAGTAAATGTATGAGTTGCTGTCTGACCTGTCATGATAGGACCGAAGTCAAGGCTGGCAGGAGTCAAATTGAATACTGGATTTAAAGCTCCGATCACCATCTGGATATTCGGTCTGGCTGTGGTCAGCGTACCGTTTCCCGTCGGAGCTGAATCATCTGTATTCCAATATGCTGTAGTGTTAGATGCAGCAGTGGAATAAAAGTATCCTGCTCCTGAGGATGTTCCCGTTCCGCTGCCTGTGTAATTACACTCAACCAGGACAAGCAGGTTGTTGGTTGTATATGTGAAATCCGTGATATCAACAGTCTGCCAGGTTCCCGCTGTTGTCCCTGTCAAGGTACCGCTGTAGACCTGTGTGGCTCCAGTGATCATCGTTGCCCAAGTGACGGCAGTCAAGGCTGTGGAAGCGGTGGTCGCCAAGTATATTTTCGTGGGAACTGCATAAGTTGTGGTCACTGACGGCTTCCAGGAAAGTGTCTGGATTGAACCTATGATACCGACTTCTGCTGCAGTGAACAACATCGCGCTTCTTTCATAGCCGTAATAACAGGCGATGGGTCTGCGTGATGTAGTTGTACCCGTGCCAATCGTGATTGTTGATGCAGTGCTTGGTGTGGCTGTAACGGTTGCTGTCGGATCAGAATTCCCACCGCTGTAGGCTGCTATCAGGTAGTAACTGTATGTCGTCCCATTCACCACTGCCGTATCCGTATAGGTAAGCCCCGTAACAGTAGTCAGCAGGCTGCTGTTCTTGTATATCTTATAACCTGTGGGTGTGCCTGTAGCCGGTGCCTGCCAGGAGAGATTCACCAATCCGTTTCCTGCTGCAGCTACAAGATTTTGGGGAGGAAAGAAGGTGCTGGGAACCGTGTAAGGCGGGAAGATGATATGATCCAGGTAAGCACAATCACTATTGCTACTTACTGAACCATCCTTGCTATAGGTCCATTTGAATGTGTGTGAACCTGTGGTAACAGCATAAAACTGCTGAGTCCAGGAACCTGCTCCCGACCATGAGCCCTGTTGCACATCATCAAGGTAGAAATAGAGAAAATCGTAGCCTGACTCAGAGGATACTTTCTGGTAGAAAGTGATATTTCCGGCACTTGTGATATTGAGAGTCAGACTCATTACGGAAGTCTGACTATGGGTAATGGCACCTGATTTGGCAGCATAAGTCCCTGAGTACTTATCTGTAGACTGTACCACCCAGGGAAGTGTTCCGCTTTGGATCCATGGATAAGCGCTGAAATTACCGGTTTCAAACCCTTCATTAGCAGGTGCAAGCAGTGTAACACTAACCATACTCTGTGCGGTATTGCTGCTGTTATCCGTTGCTACTGCCTTAATCGTATGAGAACCACCGGTCTGACCGGTCGTATTCCAACTCCAGGTGTAAGGAGAAGAAGTATCAGTATACGAAGGGGTTGAGGCTGAATCGATATAAAAAGCGACGCCTGTAATGGTTCCATCAGTGTCCGTAGCCGTTACGGCAACACTAATCGTGCTGTTCAGATCAAAAACACTTCCCCCTGTAGGAGATGTGATCTGGCATGAAGGCATTCCGGGAATGAGTGAATTCAGTGCATTATTGGCATTCACCATACCGTAACCGGTATATCTGTCCCATCCAGCTCCACCGTCACTTGTCATGTCGGTTGCCGTACTTGTCATTGCTGTTCTTACTTGGGCTGGAGTCAGTGATGGGTCTTTGGAGAGCAGCAAAGCTGCGACTCCCGCTGCATAAGGTGTAGCGCAGGATGTACCATTGAACCACATGTAGTAATTGGTTGTGGAATATCCCCCTGAAACCAGGTCAGTAGCGGGAAGAATTGTGGGTGCCATGATATCAACAGCTTCCTTGGCATCCTGGACGGCAGTCCCGTAATTAGAACCCCACCAGTATTCACCATCAGAAGAGGAAGCGCTCTTTCTCTGTCCTGTGGGACTGGCTGCACCAACACTGATGACAACAGTATGATTTGCCGGGTAGGCAATGGTGGAAGCATCGCTATTGGCTGTTGCCGCAAAAATGACTACACCCGCATTATAAGCATAGGTAAAAGCAGTGTCTGTAGAGGGGGAACTGCCTTCAGCCGTACCGCTTTCTGCTCCAAGGCTCATGCTGATGACATCCACATTATGGTCTGCTGCATGGGTAAGGGCATTTTCGATGGAAGTGAACGACATTTCTCCAGCAGAATCTGCCACCTTAAGTGGCATAACGCTGCATCCTCCAGCGATTCCTGTTACTCCGATACCATTATTTGCAATGCCCGCACATACACCGGAACATGCGGTTCCATGTCCGGGATCAGAACTGTCATCCATGGGATTGCTGTCATTGTCACCATAATCATAACCTGTCACAAGGCGCAAATCAGGGTGTGTTGTGTCCACACCTGTATCTATGATGGCAATGATAATACTGGATGAGCCATAGCCTTGTGATTGATCCCAGGCAAGCTGGGCATCGCTATCGAATCCAATCGTTCCCACACCTGCGCCTGAATGACTGCTGCCTGAATAAACAGGCAGTTGGGCTGTATTGTTATGCCCCCAATTGTTGGCATAATAGGTATCATTGGGTGTCGCAGTGGTATAAGCATAATATTCCGGTATTGCTAGCTGGATGTATCGGTTCGATTGGAATGAACTGATTGCCCTTTGAATATCTGTTCCAACTGGAACCTGTACCAGGAACCAGCGATCGAATCCGGTTTCTTTTTCCCAGGCAGTGTTCTTCACTTTCCGATGAGCTCGAATCACTTTGGTGGCTCGCAGATCAGTCATGATCTTATCCAATTCGGGAATTCCGAAGGATCGTGCTTCGGCATACAGTCCCTGTGGCAGATTTGTTCGCTGAATTGCCGCAGCAGTGAGTTGGATTTTCACTTTGTCAGGGGCATAAAGCGGTTTTTTCTTTGCATAGCCAGGTATTGCATTAGCAAATAAAAGACATACAAATGATGAAAATAGAATAATGATAAGAATTGATTTTTTCATGCCATCTTCTCCTCGTTGATAGATATGTACCTACTGGTAAAAAATTGCTTCATAGAACTTATGGTGTCAAGTCATAATTCGGCAGAATACAACTTGGAAGAGACGAAAATAATTAAGAATTAAGAGATAAGAGTTAAGAATTAACAGAGTAGGGGGTTTACGGCCGTAAACCCGTCTGGATTCCGCAATAAAAACAATTTAAGATTGAAGAGGTAAGATGGAAGATTGTCATTCACGGCATTCTCAATACGGCTCGAAGCTCATAATTGTCCGAAGTCCGTCAGGACGCAACTATGTTAGCCCAGGAATTCATTCCTGGGTATGTGGGATGAAAACCTGAGTCCGGAGGACGACACTCTTTTTGTAACGCAATAACATCACCTGAAGGAGATGCACACATTACCTAAAGGAAATACCACAATTCCAATTCCTGACATTTGAGAGCCATACTCCACCAAAACTTAACCACCCATGAAACTTCCCTCCTCCATCTCCCAAATCCTGAGGGATGCTTGAGGGATGGTTGACGGATGTTTGAGAGCTGTATGAGACTCGTTCGAATGAAAAACTAACAACGAACATGTACAACTAACAACTAACAACTAACAACTAACAACTAACAACTAACAACTAACAACT
>DAONDQ010000105.1:0-10294 GCA_035402645.1 Candidatus Cloacimonadota bacterium
CATATCTTAAAACAGTATAATCAAGACCATAAACAGAGTGATAATAATCGATATATCTCTCCCCCATCAACTTATGTATTGCATATGGAGATTGCGGTCTGGGAATTTCAGTTTCAGGTGTCGGTACGGTCTCCGCTTCGCCATATACAGCCCCACCACTAGATGCGAAGATGATCTTCCTTGTTTGATACCGCCTGCAGTTTTCAAGAAGATTCAACATACCAATCACATTCGTCTGTGCATCTTCTACAGGATGTAACACGGAATATGGTACAGATATCTGAGCAGCATGATGATTCACGATCTCAGGTCTTTCCATTTCAAAAACGGACTGCAGATCTTTTGAAGAGATATCACATACATAGAATTTGGCTTTCGGATTGATCTGGTTTTTATCACCGGTACTCAGATTATCCACGATCACGACATCATGCCCCTGGGATACATACTGGTCAACAATATGAGAACCAATGAAGCCTGCTCCACCTGTTACGAGAATTTTCATACCTGTTCCTTCTTCAATAAAAAAACGAACCGGTATGTACAAACAGACCGGTTCTATAATTTAGAATCAATTATATTAGTTCAAGATTGTCATCATTCAAACCATGAAATGCGTTTCTTGTATCCAGAATCAAGCGACCGCTTTTCAGGAAAGCCCTATAATCATAGCAACTATGATCTGTCACGAGTATGAGAAGATCGTATTTATCAAGATTCCCCAAGGCTACTGTCTTGTATATCTTATTGTTCTTTTCATTATGGAATTTATCAACAAAGGGATCGTTGATTTCGAAATCTGCATTTCTCTTTTCCAACTCGACAATGATATCTTCTACGGGTGATTCTCTCATATCACGTATGTCTTTCTTGTACGCTGCGCCAAGAATCAGTATCTTGGCACGAGAAACAGCAATTCCTTTCCTATTCAGCATCTGCATGGCTCTATTAACGACATATTCCGGCATAGCCACATTGATCTCTCCTGCAAGTTCGATCAATCTCGTATGGAAATTGAATTCACGAGCCTTCCAAGTCAAATAGAACGGATCAATGGGAATACAATGTCCGCCAACTCCGGGTCCTGGATAGAATGCCATGAAACCATATGGTTTCGTTTTGGCAGCTTCAATCACTTCCCAGATACTGATGCCCATCTTATTGCATAAAACAGACATCTCATTTGCCAGTGCAATATTGATATTGCGGAAAGTATTCTCATATATCTTTTCCATTTCAGCAACTTCAGGAGAAGATACAGCAAGTACTGATGCATCGAGAATAGATTCATAGAATTTCTTGGAAACTGCATTACATTGAGGAGTGATGCCGCCTACAACTTTGGGCGTATTATTGGTCTTGAAGGTTTCATTGCCCGGATCAACTCTTTCTGGTGAAAAAGCCAGAAATATGTCTTCACCGACTGTAAACCCGGCTTTTTCCAATTCAGGTAAAATGATCTCGCGCGTTGTACCCGGGTATGTCGTGCTTTCCAGAACGATCAGTGTATCCTTCATCAGATGAGGTGTCATCGACTTTGTGACTGCTTCTATGAATGATGTATCAGGTTGATGATATTTATCGAGTGGAGTAGGTACTGCGATAAGTATGATCTCAACAGAATTGATCCTTGAATAATCATGCGTTGCAGTCAGGCTTCCCTTTTTAACCAACTCCTTTAAATCTTCATCCTTCACATCACCGATGTAATTTTCTCCGGCATTGACATGTTCAACAGCATATTTGCTGACATCAAAACCAAGAACTTGATAACCCTTCTTTGCTGCTGTCACTGCCATTGGCAATCCAACATAACCCAAACCAATTACACCTACTTTCGCACTCTTGTTCTCAATCTTTCCAAGAAGCTTCATAAAAAATACTACCTCCAGTTTATTCTAATATCGATAATGCTCAGCTTTGAATGGACCATTCAGCGAAACATTGATGTATTCTGACTGCTGATGAGTGAGTTTCGTCAACTTGGCACCAAGTTTCGGTAAATGTAATCTGGCAACTTCTTCATCCAGTTCCTTGGGAAGAACATGAACTGCCAGACGATATTCAGTTTTCCACAATTCCATCTGTGCAAGAACCTGGTTGGTAAATGAGCAGCTCATCACAAATGAAGGATGTCCGGTTGCATTTCCAAGGTTCACCAATCTGCCTTCAGATAGCAGAATGATAGAATGCCCATCAGGGAAATGGAACTGATCAACCTGAGGTTTGATATTGATCCGTTTTACGCCGGGAGCTTCCATGAGAGCGTCCACTTGTATCTCATTGTCAAAATGTCCAATATTGCAGACAATTGCCTGATTCTTCATCTTCTTCATGTCAGCGAGAGTTATGACATCACAGTTACCGGTTGCTGTTACGAAAATATCTCCAACAGAAAGAACATCCTGCAGGACATTTACTTCATAACCTTCCATGGCTGCCTGCAATGCACAAATTGGATCAATCTCCGTCACTATGACACGAGCACCGAGCCCAGACATGGATTGAACGCAACCTTTCCCGACTTCTCCATAACCGCAGACAACAACCACTTTTCCTGCAACCATGACGTCAGTACCACGTTTGATCCCGTCAGCAAGGGATTCTCTACAGCCATAGAGGTTATCGAATTTAGATTTAGTCACAGAATCATTCACATTGATCGCAGGGAATAGAAGTTCTTTCTTTTCATGCATCTGATACAGGCGATGAACACCGGTAGTGGTTTCTTCACTGACCCCACGAAGCTTTTTGACCATCTTATGCCATTTCTGCGGCTCCTTCTCGAGGTCATTGATAATCAGGGATTGAACAATAGCCATCTCCTTGTTCTTGGTTGAAACAGACGGAAGTTTCTTTGTAGAAGCATATTGCTCCTCCAATCTGTATCCTTCATGAACCATGAGTGTTGCATCTCCCCCATCATCGACGATCATATCGGGTCCTTCACCACTGTCCCAGGTAAGTGCCATCTTCGTGCACCACCAGTATTCCTCGAGTGTTTCACCCTTCCAGGCAAAAACGGGGATATCCTGGGCGGCAATTGCTGCAGCGGCATGATCCTGTGTTGAAAATATGTTGCAGCTTGCCCAACGGATTGAAGCACCCAATTCCACGAGCGTTTCGATCAATACTGCGGTCTGAATGGTCATATGCAAACTGCCGGTGATGTGAGCACCTTTCAGAGGCTTGGTCGAACCATATTTCTTAATGACCGCCATCAATCCCGGCATCTCATACTTAGCAATTTCTATTTCCTTGCGACCAAATTCTGCTTGGTTGATATCTGCAACTTTGTATTTCATCTGTATCTCCTATTTAGTATCTGCGATTCCTATCGTTTCCTCCGCGATTATAGGGACGACGATCATCATGGCGACCATGATCTCGATCATTTCTGCGTCTGTCATCACCTTCGGGTCTCGGAGTTCTTTCCTGCAATTTTGAGGGATCAGGTTCCGGATTACCGGGAACATCCTTCATGGATAAAGAAATCTTGCCTTTTTCGGAACCGATGTAACGAACCTTCACCTTATCACCAAGATGAACCATGTCTTCAGGAGCAGCAAGCCTTGCGGTATGCATCTGGGAAATGTGCACCAATCCTTCCTTGGTACCCATGACTTTGACAAAAGCCCCGAAAGGTTCAATTCTTGAGACAACACCTTCATAGATCTGACCTACTTCCAGATCAGTGATGATATTCATGATCATTCCCTGTGCAGCATCTATGGATGCCTTGTCGGGAGAGAGAAGGGTAACTGTACCTGTGTCGTCTATATTGATTGAACACTTGGTTGCTTCTATAATGGATTTAATCATCTTACCTGATGGTCCTATGATCTCGCCAATTCTGTCTGTCGGGACCTTGAAGGATATGACTCGAGGTGCGTAGGAAGATAAATCAGCCCTTGATTCCGGTATCGTTTCATGGATGATATCAAGGATGTGGTTTCTGGCTGCCAGTGCTTTTGTCAGGGCGATGGACATGATCTCCTTCGTGATCCCCTGTATCTTGATATCCATCTGCATGGCTGTAATACCTTTTCTTGTGCCGGTGACCTTGAAATCCATATCTCCAAGATGATCTTCCAGACCCATGATGTCGGTTAAAACGACAAACTTGTCTCCTTCCATGATCAATCCGTTTGCAATCCCTGCAACAGGCGCTTTGATCGGGACACCTGCAGCCATTAATGCGAGTGTTCCAGCACATACAGATGCCATGGATGAAGAACCGTTGGATTCCATGATATCGGAAACGATTCTCATTGAATAAGGGAAATCTTCCATTGAAGGAATGACTGCCTGTAATCCACGTTCTGCAAGATTTCCATGACCAAGCTCACGTCTACCAGGTGCGCCCATCCTTCCAACTTCACCAACACTATATGGAGGGAAATTATACTGGAGATAGAAGTGCTTTTTATATTCTTCTGCCAAACCGTCAATGATTTGTGCATCATCTCCGCCACCCAGTGTAACTGTACCGAGAGCTTGCGTTTCACCGCGTGTGAATAATGCCGATCCATGTACTCTGGGAAGAATATCGATTTCGCATGTAATGGGACGAATCTCATCCATGGTTCTGCCATCCACACGGTGATTGTTAAATAATATGGCTTCACGTACACACTTGCGAATCAGCTCTTCATAACCAGCCATATAATGGTGTTTCGTTTCATTGTAGCCGTCAATACCCAATTCTTCAGTGTACTTTCCAATAAATTGTTCCTTCAATTGGTCAAAAGCATCATTGCGAGCCTGCTTGCCAAGAATATTGGCAGCATCTTTGATTTTTTGTTCAAAATCGTTTTCTATCTTCCTAATGATATCTTCAGGAATGACATCCAACTTGATTTCGATTTTGGGTTTGCCCGCTTCCGCTGTAAATTCGTCCTGTAAGATACAGACTTTCTTGATTTCTTCATGACCAAGATATACAGCTTCAAGCATTTGCTCTTCTGACATTTCGGAGGCAGCACCTTCGATCATGACGATAGAAGTCTTGGAACCACCAACAGATAAGTTCAGCATTGAATCTTTCATATCCTGGAGTGATGGATTCACAACAAACTTGTCATCCAGGTATCCGACTGTTGCACCGGCAATTGGCCCATTGAATGGAATATCAGAAATACCAAGCGCTGCGGATGCACCAATCATTCCCATATAGGCAGGATCGTTCACTTCATCATAGGATAATACAGTAACGACCACATGCACAGGATTACGGAAACCTTCAGGGAATAAGGGTCTGATGGTTCTGTCGATCAACCGGGCATTCAAAGTGGCATCAGTAGTAGGTTTTGCTTCTCTCTTGAAGAATCCGCCCGGGACTTTACCGGAAGCGAACATTTTCTCCATATAATCAACGGTTAATGGGAAGAAGTCTGTCTCTTCCTTGGGTAAATCACCAATCACGGCGGTGACTAATACAATTGTCTCTCCGTAGGTAACGAGAACTGAACCGTTTGCCTGTTTGGCAATCTTTCCAGTTTCGAGGGTAAGGGTTCTTCCGCAGAAATCTATGGATTTGCGGATAATGTTGAAATTATGCATTTTTTCTCCTTTCATGCAAAGGAGACAGAAGCAATATGCAAATTCCACTTTCCATGAAATTAGCGTATTGCTCGATGTTCCTTTGCTTTGTTTGTTAAACTTAAAAAAGGGGGGATAAAAATCCCCCCTTACGAACTATCGTCTCAGCCCAAGTGAACTGATGATTTTACGGTATCTGGTGATGTCATTCTTCATGAGGTAGTTCAACAATCTTCTTCTTTGTCCGATCAATTTCAGCAGACCACGACGAGTTGAAAAGTCCTTTGAATGAACTTTCAGATGTTCGGTGATCTCTTTGATCCTTGTTGACAATAAAGCGATTTGAACTTCTGGAGAACCAGTATCTGTCTCATGGAGTCTAAACTCTGCCATGATAGCCGTTTTGGCCTCTTTTTGCAATGCCATGGATTGCCTCCTTCAGTTAATCAAATCACTTCTAAAATTGAAGGTTATATTGTAAAGCATTTTTTATAGCCACTATAAGCGATTCACCTATTTCATGATCACATCGCGAAGCGCATTTAAATTATCCCTTGTAGAAGGAACCATTCGATGTAAATCCTCTAACATGGAACAGGGATATTCAGGGCATTCTGCACAAGAGTCAAATTCTCTTTCGAAAGCACAGTTGCGCATCTCACATTCATGACAATGCTTAAACACTCGATCAGAATCAGTATTGCATCCTTCACAGTTAATGTCTTCCGCATCCAGGTCTGCGCCGTACATTTTTGACCACTCTTCCGCAATCGTTTCACGCAATCTGTCGTCATCATGCAATGTCGCCAGGTAACAGCCACATTCATTGCATTTTAATCCGCATACAGCTATGATATCTTTCATCTTCTACTCCCATATATCTATTATTCTTATGATTTATTCGCTAAGTTTATTGTCAATGGATTTTCATGTCTCGAATGGATGTGGATAAAAAACAAACATTGACATCATGCGATATGGTTCTGCATTGATTGCATGTGAGGTGTGATATGAAATGGAAACAGCTTTTTCAAGACAACAAACCAATCATTGGCATGATTCATGTACCTGCTTTGCCTGGAACTCCAGGTTCGAAATTATCCATGGATGAAATTCTCCAGGTGGTGCTTCGGGAAGTAAATATCTATACAAAAGAAAATCTCGATTCCATCATGATCGAGAACATGCATGACATCCCATATCTCAACCAGTCAGTAGGTCCTGAAATCACTGCATTCATGAGTGTGATCGGTGCCAGAATCAAACAGGAAACACACATCCCCTGCGGTATGCAGATATTAGCCTCTGCCAATCGTGAATCCCTTGCTGCATCTTTAGCTGCCGGATTCGATTATATAAGGGCTGAAGGCTTTGTCTTTGCTCATGTCGCTGATGAAGGTTATACAGAATCCTGTGCTGGAGAACTCCTGCGTTATAGAAAATACATTGGTGGAGAGCATATCCTCGTTCTTACAGATATCAAGAAAAAACATTCTGCCCATACCATCACTTCAGATGTCTCGATCGGAGAAACCGCTCATGCGGCTGAATTCTTTTTGAGTGACGGTTTGATCGTTACAGGCTCAGCCACTGGTATTGAACCTGCTGAGATGGATCTGCGGGAAGTAAAAAAAGCATCGGATTTACCGGTTATCATTGGTTCGGGAATAACATCAGACAATATCAGAAAATACTGGAATCTTGCAGATGGCTTCATCATCGGATCTTATTTCAAGGAAGATGGTCTTTGGTCCAATACTGTATCAAGCGACAGAGTACATAAATTCATGCTGGAAGTAGAACGTTTACGTTGATCAAATCCTCATGGAGCGGGAATTTTATCTGGAATGATGACAGCATCCAGAAATGGAGTGCTATCATTGATGCCGATGATCGTGACTTCCTTCATCGGGATATGTGAACCATCGATATATCTGACCTTCCCAGTCAAACCATTCCATTCTGATGTATTTTGCAAGCTTTCGAGCAAATTGGCTGGTTTCAGATTTTTCGCTCTTGCTGCAGCATCAGCAAAGAGAAAAGCTGCATCATAACCAAGTGCTGCAAAAGAATTTTCTGGATCAACCCCATATTTGCTGTGATAGCTTTTATAGAATTCTTTCATCTTATCTGTATTACCTTTACTGCTCATCCAGGCGTGGGTGGTAAAATATACGTTATTTGCGTATTGCCCTGCAACGGCTGTAAGGAGAGGCGTATCATATCCATCTCCTCCAATAATGGTTTGTTTGATTCCTGCCTTGCGGATAAGTCGAATCCAGTAGCCAATTTCGTCAGGTCCTGCCGCAAGATAGATAAAATCATATTCCGATGTATTCCGTATCAAACTATTGACGATCCTTGTGGAATCTGTTGCATCATGATCATAAAACAACTCGTCCGCTATTCCACCTCTCATTTCCAGCCAACTCTTTTTAAAATACGCTGCCAGGAATTTTGCATAATCCATACTTTTATTATAGATAATGAAAACATTGTTCTTCTCTAATTTCGTTTTTGCAAATTCAGCACCTGCAGCAGCCTGGACATTATCTCCAAAACAGGATAAAAACAAAACTCTAGGTATGCTTTCCACTAAGATTGGCGCAGTCGCTCCTGAAGTAATGAATGGGATTCCGGCATTCGAAATGATCTGACCGGCAGCAAGAACCATGTCCGTATCACTGAAACCAATGACAGCGGAAACTTTATGTTTGATAAGCATAGTGGCAGCTTTTTTAATTGAATCAGGATTAGAATATCCATCCAGGAGCATCAGCTTGATTTGTCTGTCGTGAATACCACCTGTCTTGTTCAATTCCTCCACGGCAAGTTCCAGCCCGTGTGCTGATGCAATATCAAGTGAAGCCTGGCTTCCATGCAGATTGTAGATTGCACCAAGAAGAATCGGTTTCTTATGCAATAACGAGCAGGAACATAATATGATGAAAATGCAGAAACAGAAGAGAACAACTGAATACTTATGCTTCATGTCACCTCCTATCCTTGGGAAGAGGCAGTTCAATGATTCATGAATTCAATTGGTTATCGATATTTTCCTCTATTTTCTGGATGATCCCGATTGCGGTTGTGATACATTGCGGACACATTTTATCCATCACCCCGCTCTCTCTTGCCTTCATGCGATTCCCGGGTTTTGAGATATCAATTCCCAATAAATCCCTACAATCGGTCGTTTGGTAAGCTTCTTTGAAATATGCAATGAATTGTATGATCAAATCATTGAGATTCTCTTTTGCATCACAATCTTCTGAAGTGTTTCCATGCATCAAACCAATAGCCATCACCCCACCGGATAGAGCACCACAGGTTCGTGCCATTTTCAAACCGGTGCCAAAACCGGCAGAGACTCTTGTGCCAAAATCCTTTGACAGTCCAAATTCCTCGCAGAATTGACGGAATACAGATTGGGCACAATTGTATCCATTATCCAGATCCTGCATTGCTTGTTTAATTTTTGCAGTAAAATCCATTGGTAAATTCCTAATCTTCCATGTCATATAAGTTTCAGTTACAGAATATATATAATACTCAAAATCATAACGAATGCAATACGTCCAGAAAAAAAACTCACAATATTAAGCTTATCATGATTTGAAAAGTAATATGAAGGGTGGTAAAAAAATGAATATCGTCCGAATCGCTTACATTAACGTTAGAATGTCCTACCAACTCCATGAAGCATTCCAATCCCTTTCCAATGGGATTCCAATCCCATACCAATCTCTTTCCAATCTCTCGGGATTGGAATGGGACAGGAAATGGATTGGTAAGGCATGGGATATAGATTGCAATGTTCTTGAGACAACTTGGCTTATTCCATGTATAAGATATGGAGTTCAAACATCCTATGAGAGTAATGATCTAACGAGATTTGAGGATGTGCGGACTTCATATCCTGCTGGCGGGTAGAACAGGACTCCGCTCCTGCTGAAGGACATTTTTGAAGTCCGCATCGCCCTTTTATCATCAAATAAACAATAATCCCGAAGGCGATTTGAACTCCAAAATGCCTAGTAGGTAGAGCAGGACTCATGTCAGTCCCGTAAAGGCGACCGGTATGGTTGTCCATGATGAGCAAGAAGTCCGAAGTTCGTATTCCGGATATGACAAAAAAATTAACATTAATTCATAAAAATAAACTGGACAGTATAATTATGGTTATTAACAAATAATATGCGTTAATGTTCTAAATGAAGTATAAAATGGGAAACAAGGGGCAAAAATGAGCAAAATACACTTAATAATTTTGAATGTTATTTTATTGGTTGCAGTTCTCATCTCATCTCAATTCATTTATGCTGAAACGATAGAAAGTAATACAAATATTACTGAACCGGATTCGATAGCATTGCTAAAACCCATGTTGCCTACAGTAGATTTGCATAAGTACTATGATATTGTGCCAGGAGATGAAAGATGGGAAAATCTATGTCTTTCTGAAAAACTACAAGCGCAACAACTTAAACCAGATATTTTAGACTCAATTCCGACAAGCGATTTATTGGATATCTGTTTGTTCAACCCTTATATCGCTAATTATGGGTGTTATGATAATCTCAATGAAGGATTAGAATCTGTGATAAATACTTTTAATATGTATCCGGTGTTATTGAGTAGAAAAGATGCTGTTAGTTTAATTTGTAACAAATATATTGCTTTTAATTATACGAAAGTAAACAATGCTCTAAACACACATAAACTTCATTTTATTAACTTTTTAAGTATTGAG
>DAONDQ010000106.1:0-10289 GCA_035402645.1 Candidatus Cloacimonadota bacterium
AAGACGAAAAAATCGAAATTACCGCCATAATACCGATTATGCCGCATAAAATTGGAACGGGGTTTTTCATACTTCAATTAGTTTAAAGGTTACAAGATCATTATTATGAAAGAACTCGGATTTTGATGCTCTGGAATATCTAATAGAAAAAGCCAGTCCGCTGGGTATCAGTGTTCAAACCTGGCTTGTCATTATGGCTGCCAGTACGATTCATACCAGCCTTCAGCCGGCAAATCATCTTTATTACCAACATCCTGAATGGTTTACCTGGGGACCGAACGGTCGAATGAAGGAAGCGGAAGGAAGCATGGGAATCTTCATCGATCCCGGCATCCCGCAAGTACAGGAATACCTGGTGAATGTCGTTCGTGACATTGCGATCAATTATCCTGAACTTGATGGTATCCATCTCGATTACATTCGTTATCCAGCCAGGCAATATGGTAAGAATCCAACATCTCTTGAACTCTATCATAACGAGACGGATGTTGATACCCCTCAGGCTTGGCAGAATTGGAGAAGATACCAGATCAGCCACATCGTTCAGCGTATGTATGCTGAAGTGAAGACGATCTCACCCAAGATGCAGTTAACGGCAGCGGTGATTGCCAATTACCCAGAAGCCTACAATGATTATGCGCAGGATTGGAAAGAGTGGCTGGACGGTGGTTTTATCGATCGGGTCTATCTGATGGCTTATACGGTGAATGACCAGACACTGGATAAGATACTTGCCAAGGCAGATTCATTCAATCATAAAGGTCAGGTCGTCGTTGGTTTGCGTGCCTGGACGGAAAGCGGCACGTATCCAATCAGTAAGATACTTTCCAAACTATTTCTGGCAAGGGATTATGGGTTTGCTGGAGATGCTTTGTTCAGTTATGAGGGCATGAATCACAACGGTTATTGGGGTGATTTAACGAGCGGGTTTTTCAAGGAAGATACCTCGATTCCCCCTCTCCCAAAATCCACCCAACATATGATTTATGGCTATGTTACTGATGCGGATAGCATTCCTTACGCAGGTGCAACTCTCAGGATTGCGGAAACAGGTGTTGAAACCAGAAGTGATATCAACGGTTTTTATGCTTTCACCAATATGCCCGAAGGCACTTTTCATCTGGATGTTGAGTCCGATATTACTTCCCTGCATCTCGATAATCTGGCTGTAACTGCCTCTAAATCAGTAATAAAGAGGAATATACCCCTGATACCTCCGGCTGTGGCAGTTGTGGTGACGAAACCACCTGTCTTGGATACAACGAGCGTAGCAATTGCTGCTACTCCCCAGGATATCACGAAAGAAGAAAAAGTGGAGAAGCAGGTACAGGCAAATCAGGATTTCACGATGTACACAATTACCGATACCACTGGGATTATCATTGTTATTCGGAATCCTCGTGAGCAGGCGATTTCATGGTATGTTGAAGATACGAATGGCAAGGTTGTATTCAGTAAGGAAAACAAGTATAATCCCGGAGAAATTGTAGAGAACTGGGGAGGTAACACGGCAGAAGGTACGGAACTTCCTACAGGGATTTACAAGATTGTAGCTGTCTCAGGTACAGATAAAGAACAAATATACAGGTCAGTCTTTTTAAACAGAAGAACAAATTAGCATCAGTTCACGCTTGATTTGTCTTTATCGAGTATCTTACGTGTAACTTCAGCCAATTTGAAACGATCTATCGGTTTTTTGAGAATTTCACTGATTCCAAGTTGATCAATATCAGTTTCTGCTAATTCATTAAAACCTGAACAGAGCACGATTGGGAGTTCAGGTCTTTCCTTTTTTACAAGTGCGGCAAGATCGGTACCTGTCATACCAGGCATGGTCAAATCAGTGATCAGCAGATCATAATGCTTTGTCTTTGTCATCAGCAAAGAAAGCGCTGTCTGGCTATCATTGACCGCTGTAACTTCGTACCCAAGCCTTGTGAGTGTCTGTTTCATGATATCGATAATGAACGCCTCGTCATCAACAACCATGATATGCTCCCTGCCTGTGGGTACTGCTGTAAGCTGGGGTTTTGCCTCAACCTGGGGAATCGGTTTCTTGTCTGTTTTCAAGAAGATTGTAAACGTCGTTCCAGCACCTTCCGTACTTTCGACAAACACCTTACCGCCATATCCTGTGACAATTCCATGTACAACAGATAAACCCAAGCCTGTGCCAACACCCGGTGCTTTTGTGGTAAAGAAGGGGTCGAAGACTCTCTCCAATTGTGATTGTGGAATACCCACACCCGTATCGGAAACTGTCAGTTTCAGGTATGTCCCGTTCGGTCTGATGCGATCTATGAAGAATCTTTCAGACATGTTCGCCTTTTCGAGACCGATGGTTAGGACACCGCCTTTGTCCTGCATGGCAGCAGCGGCATTCGTGCAGAGATTCATCAATATCTGGTGTATCTGTGATGGGTCTGCATATGTTGTGGGTGCAGTTTCATCTATATTTTGCCTGATTTCAATCGTACTTGGAACGCTGGCACGAAGGAGTTTGATCACATCTTTGATGATGGGTTGCAGTTGAAGTGAAACGCATTGTGTCTCCGTCATCTTGCTGAAAGTCAGGATCTGGTTCACCAGGTCTCTTGCCCTGTCAATGGCAGTCATGACCTGGTGCATGTTTTGTGCAGCCGTGGAATCTTCGAGTAGGTCATCCGATATAAGTTCTGAATAACCCATGATTGCACCGAGGATATTGTTGAAATCATGTGCGATACCACCGGCAAGGGTCCCGATTGCCTCCATCTTCTGCGATTGTCTCAACTGCAGCATCAGCATGTGTTCCTTGGTCACATCCCTGCTGACTTTCACGAAACTGACAATATTGCCCGATTCATCCTTCACCGGTGATATGGTGGCTTCTTCCTCGAACACAAGACCATCTTTTCTCTGGTTCGTGAAGACACCTTTCCAAACTTGTCCATCATTGATGGTCTTCCACAGGTCAAGATAGAAAGCGTTATCGTGTTTACCGCTTTGAAGGAATCTCGGATTCTTTCCAATGGATTCTTCCTTGGAATATCCTGTCACCAGTTGGAATGCGGGATTTACATATGTGATATTACCTTCGGCATCAGTGATGCAGACTGTTCCGGCTGACTGCTCGATAGCCGTGAAAAGACGTGTCAGTTCTGCTTCTTTATTCTTGATATCTGTTACATCAGAACTTACTTCCACCAAAGCAACCACATCACCCTGTTCATTTCGATACGTGGTCTTTGAGGTAGAGAACCAACGGTATTCACCACCGTGGATTGGGTATTTTTTCACACTTTCGATTAATGGTTCCCCACCGGAGAGAATCTTCCTGTCATCTGCCTGGATTTCCTTCGCTATTTCAGGAGGGAAGAGGTCGAAGTCAGTTAATCCGCTAACTTCTTCCGGTGAAACTCTGAATAAATCGCAAAATGCCTGGTTGGCTGTAATATATCTCAGATCTTTATCTTTATAATAGACAATTGCCGGCATGACAGAGAACAGTGCCTTCTGTTCTGTTACACTCTGCTGAAGCAGGTCTGAAGCCTGTTTGCGAAGTTCAAGTTCCTGCTCGAGTTCAGTCTGGGCTTTCTCCAAATCCGCTGTACGGTCTTGAATTCGGGTTTCCAGTTCTGCATTCAGTTTTGTCAGATCCTGGTTTGCGGCTTTTAATAAGGTTATATCACGGGCAACCCAGATCACTCTCGGTTCACTGGTTCTTTCATCCTTGAGCAGGGCAGTTCTGCCTTCGTACCAAGTTCTTTCAATGATAGGATCGAACTGATATTCAACGATTTGCATCTTTTCTGTACGTATGGTGTCACGAATCACACGCATGTATTTCTCTGCATCGGCGACAGAACAGAGATCCTTGATATTCTTGCCTTTCAATGCCATGATTGCTTCATAATCATCCCGCGATCGGGAAAGCATAACATCAACATAATTTCCGTACAAATCAAAAATGAAGGTGATATCAGGTAATGCATCCACAATCGTCTGTAATCTTGAGCCATAATCCTGCGTCTTACCCTCAAGCATGGAAATATCAGTAATATCCTGGAGAGTACCATTGCAGCCCGTTACTTCTCCCAATTCTGAGTAAAGCGGTTCTCCATGCGCAATCACGGTTAACTTCTTTCCATTTTCCGTGGCGAGTTGGAATTCAAATTCAAATGCTTCCTGGTTCTGGAGAAGGTCACGAAGATATCTGTACAGTTGTTTTCTGTCTTCGGAGCCTACTCTGCTGAAAAGAAGATGGCTGAAGGTCTTGATCGGTATATTGCGGACACCAAGCATGTCTCCCAGGATGTCCGAAATATACAGCTCATGATTCTCGATGCTATAATGCCAACTTCCAATCCGTGCAATTTTCTGTGCCAACTGGTAATCGACATTCTTCTTTTCACTTGATTTCTCGATAACCTCTTTGATTTCCTGAATTGGAATTGCTCCAGGTTCGGGTGAATCCACAGGATTTTCTACTGGTTTTTCAACAGGTTTCCTGATATTCTTTGGAGGGATATTGATCACGATCTCATCCGAATTCCTGGATTCCTGCTGCATCTTTGGCTTTGGTTCTTCCTTCTTCGATGGAACTTTTACCTGTGCCTGGGACGGCTTTCCCATGGTTAAGTCATGATATTTCTGATAATAGAGTAGTGATTTCTCAAAATCTCTCTGCTGTTTATAATTATCGGCAAGTAGTCTGTATATTTCAGGAAGAACATCCGGATAGGGAACTTCTTCCATCAATTCAAGAGCTAATTCCAGGTGCTTGTTCGATTCGAGGAATTTGAACTGATCGGTAAGGCTGGCACCCAGAGCAGTCAGAATACGTATCTGTGCAACCCTGTCATTGGTCTCTCGTGAAAGGGCATATGCCTGTCGATACAACTGGTCTGATTCATCCGAATCACCAAGAATCCTGGTGAGAGATGCCTTCTGGATCATACAGTTCACTTCACCGGAAGCGTCTCCGATCTGCTGATACAGTTGTAAAGCCCGCTCTGAATATTCGAGGTTTTTTTCGTTATCCTTCAATTTTTCGCTGCAATAAGCAAGGATGGAAAGGCAGTTTGCCTGCAACTTCTTATCTTTCTGCTTCAATGCTATTTCCAAAGCATCTTCTGCAATCAGGATCGCTTTTTGAACCTGTCCTGTCATGATATGAATATTGCTGATCTGGCTCAACGCCTGTGCGTAATCACTTTCGGTGTCCGACTTCTCAGTATCTATCGTGACTTGATTAAGATAGACCAATGCCTGCTCATATTCACCGAGACTGGAATAAACGGTTCCGATATTCAGAAGATATACCTGGAGTATTGTTTGATCTGCACAGCGATTGAGGTAGGACATTCCTTCAAAGAGATATTTCAATTCCTGGCGATGGTCTGATTTTCGGTGGCTGATCTGCGAAAGGCTCAAATAACTTGCGACAATTCCATCTGGATCGTCTTCCTGCAAGGATGCGTTTAACGCTCTTTCGTATTGTTCCAGTGCTTTCTCTACCTTATTCTGTTTCAGATAAACTGAACCTATGCTGATGTAGGTTTGAGCTATTTCTTTTTCATGTCCGATTTCTTGGAATTTTAGCAATGCTTCGTTGAATAATTTCAACGCTTTTTCCAGGTCTCCCAAATGATCATGACAAGCTCCCTGCAACCGAATTGCTTCTGCTTTACCGATTGCATAGTCCTCTTCATCCGCCAGGGTTAGCACTTTAGAAAGCACTTCCAGAGCGGATTTCGGGTTACTCTTCTGCATATCCTGCGCCTGCTGAAGCAGTTCATTGATTTGCATGATAACCCTGTCATCTTTCATTTGCTTGTCCTTATCGACTTGCTCATTTTTTTAAAATTCCTTCCAACCTGCACATGTAAGATGAAATTCTTATTCCTGAGGGAATAATTCTTGGACTGCCTTGATCACTTCTTCTCTACGGAAAGGTTTTTGAAGCGTTTTCACTGCGCCAAGTCCTTTCGCAAGGGGAAGATAACTATCAGGAGAAATACGACCTCCGCCGGACATGGCGATGATATTCACTTCCGGATATTTCGCTCTGATCTCCTGGATGGTTTCCAGCCCTTCCTTTTCAGGCATGATAATGTCTGTGATCACGAGACCTGGAACTTCCGTTTCACAAGCCTTGATGGCAACATTGCCGTCTTCGGCCTCAACAACGCGATATCCAGCCCGTTCGAGGGTTTGGCAAAGCATTTGACGAAAATTAGTGTCATCATCAACGACCAGAATATAAGACATACTCGTAACTCCTCTATAAACCTAAATACTACTGACATAATTTTATGATAAAACTGCCTGGAATGTAATAAAAGATGAACTATCCAAGCGTCTTAAAAATCCTCTCCAAACTCTATGAAAATCACATGATCAGGTATCCATGATACTTCAAAACGACCACTCTCGAATTGCGCTAATTTCATGATGAACAGATAGTTATCTGCTGTCATAAAATTAGTACTTTTTACTGAATACACTTATGCCATCCTCCTTGCCCATAAGAAAGATGATCCAAGATTGCATTACTATAGAGCATTATGCAGACCAGTTTTTTTACCCATATTCCAATCTATGATCCGTGAGCCAAATTCATTCACTCAAACCATACATTCCAAATCCGAAAGCATATTTTTTGTCAACGCATAAGAGAATTTTTATAGAAAATTATCTATCCAAGAAAAGATAACCGATTCATCACATATTTTAACAAGTATTATAGCCTAAGTATGTTGAAAAGTGTCAACACTCAACTTATCCTGTACGTTTGCTTAGGTGCAACTTGCACGGATAAATATTCGAATATAATCCCTTCACATCCACATAAGAAATTTTATCAAACGACACCAAAACATCCATTAAAAGATTCTCAACCATCTCCCAAATCTTAAGGGAAGCTTGAGGGACGCTTGGCGGATGGTTGGGAGACGGTTGAGGTTTTTTCATAAGAATTTCTCTGACTTTTATCATCCTCGACCATGTCATCCTTGCAAAGAACGCCACTCCCTCCTTAGGAAGGAGGGATTAAGGGAGGTCTTAGGGCGGAGAGTTAGTTCTGCATTTCCGCTGAACAGCGCAGCGCCACATAGCATGCTGTCTTATCCCCAGGGTTGACACCCTAGGCTAACAGAGTTACGTCCTTGGACTTCACCAGGCTCGCGCCAGAGTGTTACAGCAGATTGCCCAAACTGGGCAGGCAGAGCAGAAGAGAGTTAAAAATTAAAAGTTAAAAATTAAGAGTTGGCAGAGCAGAAGCCAATAGCCCATAAGCGGAAGGAATAGAGTCTAGAGGAAGACATTTAAGATTGAAGATTGATGATTTCCCTCCCTTTGGTTAAAGGGAGGGTGGCTTTAGCCGGGTGAGTTTGATTCGTAGGGGCCCACGACAGTATCCCC
This sequence comes from Candidatus Cloacimonadota bacterium, assembly GCA_035402645.1. GTDB lineage: Bacteria > Cloacimonadota > Cloacimonadia > Cloacimonadales > DAONDQ01 > DAONDQ01. Next base: position 7,405 of record DAONDQ010000106.1, read on the forward strand.
TGCATGATTTCCATTTACGGCATGAACAGGATGAATCCTGTTCCCACAATTGCTGAAGCAATTGCTACCAAAGTCGAAGGCGAACGAATCAAAGAACACACATCTACACGTATGTATCTAATAAATTTATTGACTCTACCAGCATATGAGATAATTTGCCGAAAATCGGAAAAGGAGATTAAAAATGAAAAAGTATACGATCCTCCTCCTCATTATTGTTTTGATTTTTTCCATGTTTATGACGAGTTGCGGAAAGAAGAAGAATGCTGCCGAAGGCAAAACACAGATCATCTTCTGGCATGCCCTTGGTGGTCCTTTGGGTGATGCCTTGAATACATTGGTCACAGATTTCAACAAGACACATCCCGATATTGAAGTAAAACTGATATCCGTTGGGAATTACCAGGCTTTGAATCAAAAGCTCATGGCTTCCATCCAGGCAAATCAACAGCCGGATATCTCCCAGGCTTTCGAGACTTGGACAGCCAGCCTCATCGAAGGGAGAGTGATCATTCCAATGAGTGAATTCATCCAGAAAGATCCAAAATTTGAAGATAAAACCCTGGCTGATTTTTACCCGGTATTCATCAAGAGCAATACATTTGGTGATACATTGTGGTCATTCCCATTCAATAAGAGTGTACGCGTATTATTCTATAACAAGGATATGTTCGTGCAGAACGGGCTCGATCCCACACGCACTCCAAGAGACTGGAATGAATTCCGTGCTGACTGCAAGAAGCTGACAATGGATAAGAACAAAGATGGTAAGACAGATACATTTGGTTCCAATTTCAACATCAGTGCCTGGCAGTTTGAGAATCTGTTGCTACAGGCTGGTGGCGAGATGGTCACACCTGATGGCAGGAAAGCCGATTTCAACAGCAATTATGGTATCGAAGCGCTACAGTTTATCAGCGATTTATTGAATAAGGATAAGACCGTATATCTTTCATCCGGTTTTGATGGACAGAACGATTTCCTCGCCAGCAAGGTCGGGATGTATGAAGGTTCCAGTGTTTCCCTGGCTCATATGAAGGATACAAAGATCAATTTCAATATGGGTTTTGGTCCCATTCCTACTTACAGGACACCGAAGAATGTGATCAGTGGAACCAATGTCGTTATTTTCAAGAAGAAAGATCCCAAGCGTGAACAGGCAGCATGGGAATTCGTAAAATGGTTCACCGATACAGAACAGACTGCTAAGTGGTCAGCACTCACGAACTACATGCCTCTGAGAAAGAGCGCAATGCAGACCAATACGATGAAGGATTTGTTGTCTTCCAATCCTCAATATGTAGGCGTATATGCGCAATTGGATAACGCAACTTCTGAACCGCAGTCTGCTGCATGGTTCGATACAAGAAAAGACTTGGAAGAGAATGTACTGGAAAAAGTCATTCGCCAGACCATAGCACCTAAGAAAGCCCTGGATGCTGCTGCAGCAAAATTCAATGCAGCGATGAAGAAAGAAAAATAAACATTTTATGATATAGAGGTTATTTATGAGTATCAAGATTACACTGCCCGACCAGTCAATTCGCGAGTATGCAGGTGCAACAACGCCTAAGCAGGTTGCGACCGATATCTCACCGAGGCTGGCAGAAGCAGCAGTGATAGCAGAAGTAAATGGTAAATTAGTGGATATGGCATTTCCTATCGAATCGGACGCAAGTCTTAAAATCCATACATTCACCACACCCGAAGGGAAAGAAGTGTATTGGCATAGTACTTCGCATCTGATGGCTCAGGCTGTGAAGATGCTTTATCCCAATGTGAAGGTGACCATTGGTCCGGCGATCGAGAATGGTTTCTACTATGATTTCGATCGGGATGAGTCATTCACCGATGAAGAATTGCTCAAGATCGAAGAAAAGATGGCTGAGCTTTCAAATGAGAATATTCCATATGTGAGGAAGGAAATCAGTCGTAATGACGGTATTAAGCTCTTCCAGGAAATGAATGAACCGTATAAGGTTGAGATATTAAGGGAAATTCCTGAAGGTGAAACCTTAACCATATATACCAATGGAAACTTCACTGACCTATGCCGTGGACCGCATATCGAGAACACCGGCAAGATCAAGGCTTTCAAGCTTCTGAAGACCTCTGGTGCATATTGGCGTGGGGATGAACGTAACAAGATGCTGAAACGTATCTATGGTATTTCATTCCCGACTTCAAAGGAACTGAAGCAATACCTCAGTGACTTGGAGGAAGCCAAGAAACGTGATCACCGCAAGATCGGTAAGGAACTCGACCTGTTCTCCATATCGGATGATATTGGTGGAGGACTGATCCTGTGGCATCCCAACGGCTCATTGATGCGTAACATCATCGAGCAATACTGGAAGGAAAGACACTGGGAATCCGGGTACAAACTCGTGACCACACCGCATATCGGAAAGGCTGAGCTCTGGAAGACAAGCGGTCATCTCGGATTCTACAAGGAAGGGATGTTTGCCCCGATTGAAGTAGAAGGACAGGAATATTATCTGAAACCTATGAATTGTCCATTCCATATCATGATCTATAAGAATTCAATGCACAGTTATAGAGAATTGCCTCTTCGTTATGCTGAATTGGGAACAGTTTATCGTTATGAGCGTTCCGGAACACTGCATGGACTGATGCGTGTTCGTGGATTCACCCAGGATGATGCTCATATTATCTGCACACCAGACCAGATCATGGATGAAGTGGAGAGATTGCTGATATTCTCCATGGAAATGCTGAAGAAGTTCGGGTTCAAGGACTTCCAGATATATCTATCCACCATGCCGGAAGGTGCTGTGGGTGATCCTGCAGATTGGAAACTGGCAGAGGAATCATTACGTACTGCCTTGAACAAACAGGGCTTTGAATTTGATGTGGACGAAGGC
>DAONDQ010000107.1:0-10252 GCA_035402645.1 Candidatus Cloacimonadota bacterium
AACGAATTCAAACTTGAGTTTTCCTTTCGAGTATGCCTGATAGTTACTCAGTAGGTCCTTCACGTATCTTGCATTGTCAGCGTATTTATTGGGTAGATTCTTTGAAAAATAGGCTTTGATGACCAAATTGTCCTTGAGGGAGCCCACTGCCTTCTTGCTGCTTTGAGCCAAGGTAAAGACCTTGCCCTTCGAAAAGTCAAAACGATGAAATACACTTAACGATATCAGGTTCACAAGGATGATGATGACAAATGTGATGATCACATTCAGGTACATGGAAGTGATGGGTTGATTCTTTTTCATCATCGTACCCTACTTCGCCTTTCTCGTCTCGAGCATCATTATGGCAAGTCGAAGAAAAATAACGATCAGGCTCATGAAATAGATGATATCCCGGGTATCGATAACACCTCTCGAGAAATTATCCGTATGATATCCGAAACTCAAGTATTGGATGATACCTGCAATGGAACCTGGCATGATATAGAGAATGTACTGAAAGACGAAAAAAACAAAGACGATGGCAAATGAAATAATGAATGCCACGATCTGGTTGCTGTGCAGGGCTGAACCGAAGATACCGATGGCACAATAGACGGCACCCAGGAAGAACATCCCAAGATAGCCGAAAAGAATTGAACCGTAATCGAGATTCTGACCAAACAGCATGATCGTGAAGAGATGTATCACAGTGAAGATAAGACCTACAACCAGGATGGACAGGGAGGCAATATACTTCCCGAGCACAATCTCGCTTTCCTTCAGCGGTAGCGTGGTCAGGACTTCCAGTGTCCCGCTGTTCTTCTCCCTGGCAATCAATCCCATGGTAATGGCGGGAATGAAAAACAGGTATATCATCGGAAGAACATCGAAGAGACTTCTCATTTCGGCTTTTGCATTAATAAATACGGAGGATGTAAAGAACCAGGCATTGAGTATCAGGAACACTACAAGAACAATGTAGGTTGCTGGTGAATTGAAGAAAGCCCTGGTTTCCTTGCGGGCAATGATCCATACCTTACTCATCCTGTCCTCCCTCTTCCAATGCTTCCTCCATCATTTCCTGTTTCAGGGTCAGTCCGTGGAACAGGTCTTCAAGTGATAATTCTTTTCTGTGCATTTCAAGTATCACCCAATCATGTTCTTTGGCAAAAAGGTAGATTCCCTTTCGGGGATCCGTGGATTCCAAATACTCCAAGACGAGTTGATGAGAATCACCGTTCGATGTACTCTCATGCAGAGAGCAACCAGTGCTGGATACGAGTGAATCAATATCAGGATTGACTGCTTCAAATTCCAGGATGAGAAGTGTTTTGCCGATCAGTGAAGTTTGAAGGTCCTGCTGCTTACCATCAGCAATAATCTGCCCTTTATTGATAATGAGAATCCTATCGGCAACAGCCTGTATCTCCTGCAAAATATGGCTTGAAATGATGACGGTCTTTTCCTTTCCAAGATCACGGATCAGGTCCCTGATTTCCAATATCTGGTTTGGATCAAGACCGGAAGTAGGTTCATCCAGGATCAGGAAGGTTGGATCATGAAGAATGGCTTGTGCAATTCCCACCCTTTGTCTGTAACCTTTGGAAAGGGTCTGTATTGTTTGTGAAATGACTTCACGAAGTCCGCATTTCTCGATAACGAAGTCAAGACGCTTCAGAAACTTCTTTTCAGTCAGTTCTCTTATTTGAGCAATATAATGAAGATAATCATACACGCACATCTCTTCATAAAGAGAATTGTGTTCCGGGAGATAACCCATGAGGGAGCGTATCTCGAGAGAGTTGGATGCCATTGAGAGGTCACGGACAATGATGTCCCCTGCAGTAGGTTCAAGAAAACCAGTCAGCATTTTCAACGTGGTTGACTTCCCTGCGCCGTTCGGTCCGAGAAAACCAACAATTTCCCCTTCGTGTATTTCAAAACTGATATGATCGACGGCTCTTATCTCGCCATAGTCCTTTAACAGGTCACGAACCTGAATCATTCGAATCTCCTAAATTTGATACCCTTTATAATGCAAAAGGTATTCCGAAGTATGATGCTTCTGAATGATATAAGAAAAACCGCAATCCGAAGATTGCGGTCATGAATTTGACAAAAACTATTCCACTCGTCCCTGCATCATGAAGGTAGCATTCCCGGTACTGCTCTTTTCAGTAAGCGAGATTGTCTGCCCTTCCTTCAGACCATTAATGATCTCCACATTCTCCAGGTCATTGATACCGGTTTTGACATAAACAGAGTCGGAGATTGCCCCATTCTTCACGAGATACACGATATCCTGTCCCTTATCATCACTGAATATGGAACGAATGGGAACCACCAGAACATTCTTGAGTGTTGAAGCTTGGATGGTTACATTTGCAGTCATGCCCGGACGCAGATTATGGTCGGTCTGAGCCAGCTGAATTTCAATCGGGAATACTTTGGCATTGTTTTCTTCTGATGCCATTGCAGCGATTTTGGTGACCTTTCCTTCATATTCCTTATAGGGAAAGGCATCCACTTTGATCTCTGCGTGCTGTCCCACCTTGAATTTATCGATGTCCACTTCATTGATATTGGATGTAACGATCATGTTATTCAGGTTTGCCAGTTTCATAATGACAGTACCTTCTCCATAACCTGAATTATTGGAGATCACCATTTCTCCAACCTGAACCAACCTTTGAATGATCGTACCTGAAGCAGGAGCAAGAACGTGTGTAGCTTTCCCCTGTGAATCGATTTCCTTCACCAATTCATACTGATCGACTGCCTGTGTATAATTGATCTGAGCTTCATCCAATTCATCCTTGGCGGCAGTGACTTCATCGGAGGAGATATATTTCTCTTCCATCAGTTTCAACTTGTTATTATAATCACGCTTGGCATTTTTCAGACGAATCTCTGCCAACTGGACACTGCTTCTCACATTCGATATTGTATTTGCCTGGTTATAGTCAGGTTCGATGTCAGCAATGATGTCACCCTGTTTCACGTAATCGTTTTCATCCACATAGAACTTGATGATCTTGCCGGATACCTTCGATTTGAGCTGTACCACACTGATTGGTTGGATTTCACCGGTTACTTCCAAGACATTGGAGATATCACCTTTCTTCACGACATAAGTTTGAATCTTCGGCTTGAAGGAAGCTTTCAGTTTCTTCATCTTGTGCTTCGCAATCATGCTGAAGCTAACGATGAGAAGGATGATGATAAGTATGATGATCCATATCATCTTCTTTCTGAATTTCATGCGATACCCCCTGAATATATAATAATTACCATTTACCTAATATCTTGTCTGACAGTAGTAGATTCAACTGTTCCTTTGTCTTTAAGAGTGAATAATAGTCGGAATTTGCAGAAAGTTTTGCATTCAGGTCATCAACCTGTGCCTGGTCTAAGTCAAGTAAACTGATGAGTCCCAGTCTGTACTTTTCTTCTGCAATTCTAAGATTCTCGGCAGCCTGTCCCTTCTTGCGGACTTGGAGTTGATATGAGCTGTTCATGTATTGAAGATTACGCATTGTTTTTTCGTAATCTGCCTTCAATTGCACCTTGGCATCCTGAAGTTCCAATTCCGATAACTTTACGCTGTTTTTGTAACGGTGGTAGTCCTCTCCATGGCGGAAAAGATTCCAAAGTGAATAGGATGCCGTGAGAGAGATCGTATATGAATCTTCGTAAGCAGAGAAATCAAATGGTTTATTTTGAATGGAAGCAGCGTCATACGAATATGCTGCGGTGAGGGTGGGAAGGAAATTGATCTTCTGCTGGGAAAGAGAAAGATTATCCTTCTTGAGTTGGATATCCTGCATGCGTATCATCAGAGGATTCACCTGATCACCCAGAGGAGCTATCGTGGTGTTCACAGTATCTACAACGGGCAATGAAATATCAGGTTCACTGAAGGGATATCCATCATCCTTGATGAGTAACAGCGTAAATAGATCCTGCCTGAGATTACTCAGATTGTTTAGAGAATTCTGAAGTGTGATCTTGCTGTTGATCCTGTTGATATCCGCCTGGTTTAAATCAAATGCTGATTTCCGTCCCTGCTGATATTGTATCTGTGTATCTGTGAATATCCTTTCCTGTAAGGCAACATTCGCTTTCTGGATATCCACTTCCTTTGTTGCAGACAATACATCCAAGTATGCTGCCAATATATCAAACACAAATTGCTTTTGTGCCTGGTCGAAATTCAGGGATGCAGATTTATTGTCATACATGGACTGCTTCAGGTTGAAAACAGTCGGTTCATTCAAGGACAGGGATTTATAAATGGAAAGCTTCCCGGACTTTGAAGTAATATCACCTTTACTGGTAGAACTGGATAAGCTAACATCTGCTTCAGGAAGCATGTCATAATAGGCAGAACGCAATGAGGACTTAGCATTATCTGTTTGAATCGCCTTGGTCTTTATCGTGGTTGAGTTCTTCAATCCCGTCTGGATCAGTTGATCGAGTGTATATTCCTGAGCCCAGAGTAAACCGCTGAGCAGGAATAGGAAAATCAGGTATCTTTTCATCATGACCTCATCATTTCAAAAGGAATATGATCCTTAACATTTTACAATTATCTTTGACAAGGCAAATACTGTGATGTGCTTTTCAAGTCAAAGAATATTTTGGATTATAAATCAAGTTTCACATTGAAGTTCTTGACAAAGAACACACAATGGAAGATTGAAATCGACATTCATCAATCATTCAGTAACATGGGAACTGAATAACAACCAATATATATTTTATTATTGTATGAGATAGAGGAGATACATGAAACTCTTTGAAAGAGTAATTAATAGAAACTTGGTTCGATTCAACAGGACGATGAATCTTCGTTTTAGTTTCATTGGCATTGTACTTCTCCTGCTCCTTCTCTCTATCTTTATCACACTATTTCATTATACTTCAAAGTCCGGTTCAGAACTCTATGTCTTATCCACCATGATCAAAGCAGCGATTCTCACAGTCATGGTATATCTTCTTGTCCTTGGTATTCATAAACAGATCGATATGCAGAAATCTGCCACTCTTCTCGATGTATTCAATGAAGATAAGGCAGATAGCTATCAGAATGCGCATGAACTTCTGCATACCCAGGCAGAATATGATCAAAGCATTTTAGACCGTATCTTTGATAAGGCAGATACAAAGGCAAAAGATCAGCACTATCCCGCATATCGAATCATACCTGAATCCATTACAATCCCACTCTTTTCTTGTCTTGTCGGTGCTATCATTCTCCTGTGTTTCCAATTCCATTCAATTCCACCGGCACTATCTTATTTCAAGACAATCACACCCCCGAAAGTCCTGCATAAAACTTATGTGGAAGTGATTCCAGGGAATCTGACGATCGGTAAAAACCTGAATGTGACGATTGAAGTCAAGAATCCTGAACCGAATGTGGAACATCGTCTATTCTACAAATTGGATAAGGATTGGCGAGAAATTGCCCTTCCTTCCTACAGAAAGACATTCGAGAATCTGGATTATTCTTTCACCTATTTTGTGAAAACACCTTATGCTACGTCAGATACATTCTCGATCAAGGTCGTTGATATGCCTGCTGTAAAGCATGTCCTCGTCCGATACCATTATCCATCCTATACCCAGATAGCAGCCGAAACAGACAGCATCAGTAATGGTAATATCAAGGCATTGGAAGGAACTGAAGTATCTCTCTATATCACTTCGAATGTACCCCTGAAATCATCTTCAATTCATTTCGGAGATGGTTCCTCCCTTCCCATGAAGAGAATCGACCAGACCAATTCAACGATCTCATTCCCTGTAAAAAAGACTGATACCTATTATCTGAAACTCACTGATATGTTGGACAGGCAATCTGAACCCATTCCGAAGAACATCACAATGATCGAGGATACTCCACCTGAGATTCGCTTTGTTTATCCGGGACAGGACACACTACTGACACAGAACATGCTTCTGCCTCTCAGGCTGTTTGCATCTGATGACTTTGGCTTGCAGAATCTCGTTTTGAAATACAATATTAATGATGAACCTGAAAAATCATTGGTCTTGAAGGATCGTTTCTCCGTTAAGATGCTGAGTTATGATTATGTCCTCGACCTGGGTGGCGCAAATCTGCTCCCTGGTGATGCAGTCACATATTATGCGGAGATCAGGGACAATTCTCCCAAACACCAAGTTTCACAAACTGCCAAATTCAAGGCTCGATTCCCCTCTGTAGAGGAAATATACAAGGAAATCGAAAGAGAAGAACAGGATAAGAAGGATGCCCTTCAAACAACTTACGAGAAGAGCAAGGATTTACAGAAGGAATTCGAGCAGAAGCGCCGTGAGATGATGAAGAAGGATAAAGCAGACTGGGAAGATAAGAAAGAATTGACCAAGCTCGTTGAGAAACAGGAAAACATGAGCAAGCAGGTCGAGAATCTTGCCCAGGATTACCAGAAACTGATTGATAAACTGCAAAACAACCAGGCAGTATCACCGGAAACCTTGCAGAAGATGGAGAAGATCAAGGAATTAATGCAGGAAATCTCCAATGAACAACTTCAGCAGGCAATGGATAAAATGAAACAGGCAATGGATAAGATGGATCCGGATGTTCTCAAGAAAGCCATGGAAAACTTCAAATTTTCCATGGATGATTTCAATCAGAAACTGGAACAAACCATCAATCTCCTTGAAAGTATTAAAAAAGAACAGGCACTCCAAAAGGCTCTTCAGACTGTCCAGGAAATGGACAAACTGCAATCCGACATCAATAAAAAGACAGATGCGGGCAAGGAATCCAATCAGCAACTTGCAAAGGCTCAGCAACAGGTGCGAGATGAATTGCAGGATCTAAAACAGCAGATGGATAAATTCAAACAGATGCTCGATCAAAAGAAAGACAGTCAGATCAAACAGCAGATGGATCAGCTTGAACAGCAAATGCAGCAGGATAATCTCGACCAGGATATGCAGCAGAGTGAGCAGTCTCTTCAGAATAACCAACGCTCCCAGGCGACACCAAGCCAGAATTCTGCATCCCAGAAACTCAAACGCATGATGTCCAAGATGAGTGATATGAAAAGCATGATGTCGGGAAGTGGTATGCAGGAGATAACAGAAGCCATGCAGCGGACGATTCGGGAACTTCTCATCTTCTCACAGCAACAGGAAGCAACGGCTTCAAAATATACGAATAATCCCTATACAATATTGAAGGATGAAATTGCGATCTCTGAAGGGGTACGCATCTCTCTTGCCAAGTTGTATTCTGTCCCCCAAGTGTTAATGTTCCTGACTCAAAAGTTCTTTATGGATGTGAATTATACTTTTCAAAACTTTAGGACTCTTTTCTCAGATATTAATGATGCGGTGAATTTCAAAATACCTCAATACCTTCCTGAAATCCAAAAAGGAATGAATCTTACCATCTACGACCTGATGCAATCCGCACAGAATATGCAGCAGCAACAGGGAGGCTCGGGCAGTTCTGGTATGAAGAGCCTGATGCAAATGCTTCAGCAAATGGGTGACCAGCAGATGGCGATGAACATGCTCACACAGCAGCTCATGGAGCAGATGGGACAGTCCGGGCGTATGACCCAGGATCAGATGCAGCAAATACAGCGATTGTCAGCGGATGAGCAGCGACTTGCAGATAATATAAGGCGTGCTCTCCAGAATGACCCTGAAGCCCAGAAACAAGGCAGTTCATTGCAGCAGATGGCAGATGAACTGGAAGATATTGCCCGCCAACTCAAGTCAAATCGCATCGATCAGAGTCTTGTCGATCGACAGGAAAGGATTCTCTCCCGTATGCTCGACGCCCAGAAATCCATTCATAAAAGGGAATTCAGCAACAAGCGACAGGCGGAGACAAATGAGAACCAGAATTGGTCAACTCCTGAAGAAGTCAGGCAGAGATACGATGAATTACGGCGTAATGCTTTGCAGCAGGATGATTTGAAATCCTATCCGAAAGAATACCAGGATGTGATCAGGGAATATCTGAAACTGCTGAATGAAGATTTGAACCAGAAGGGAGGGAATTAATGAGGAAGACATTCCTGATCATATTCCTTCTTGTTCTGATCGTAGGTCTTTACGCTCAGTATGATGAAAAAGCCATCCTTTTAAAGCAAGCCCAGGACATGATGCAATCCAGGAGGTTCAAACAGGCTGAAGCCATTTATACGGATTTAATGTCAAAATACCCTTCAGATTATGTTGTTGTCTTGAACCTGATCAACCTGTACATTCAAACATCAAATGCGGATAAAGCCTACGATCTTCTCAATGCGAAGAAAGACATCTTCCCATCCAACGTATTTTCAGAACAAAAGATATCCCTCCTGCTCCAGAAGAATCAAGTGGATGAAGCATTCCGCCTTGCCACTGATTATCTGGAACAGAACAGGAATCAAATCACTCTTTACCGGAATATAGCGGCTTTATTTGAAATTAGGTTCCAATATGACAAAGCCATTCAGATTTATGCAAAAGCCCGTCAAGTAAGTAATGATCCCTTACTGCATGCCATGGAAATCGGTAATGACTATTTTCAAATGCGTGATTTTAAGAATTGCATTCCAGAGTACTTCAAACTTCTGCAAAGAACCCCTTCTTATTATAATTATGTTTCCAACCAAATGCAGACCCTTTTAAAGTATGACCCCAAACAGATCACCACGATCGCTCACGAAGTGGAAAAATCACCTGTCCCCGAGTCAAGGGAAGTATATGCGTACAGCCTTGTCGCTGTGAGTAAATATGCGGAAGCGCTGCAGATTTACAAGCAACTTTCCCCAGAAAAATTGATTCAGTTCGCTGATGACCAATATTATGCCAATCGTGATTCACTGGCTTTGCAGGCATATCAGGATGCCCTGCCAAATGTCGATGATCCCGTAAAGAAAGCAGATATCCGAATTCGGGAAGCAAGGATATACATCCTGAATGGAAAGACACCGGCAGCGCGTCAAACCCTGGAACAAGTGATCAATGATAATACGATCCAGCAGCCTCGATTCAAGTTTCGTTCTCGGGCAAACAGGGAAGCAAGAGAATTGATGGCAGAACTCCTTATCCAGGAAAAAGGTTCCTCAAAGCAGGTCATCGAAATTCTGAATTCAGCAAAGCAATTTGCCATGAATGCTGCTGAATCTGATGAAATTGAATTTGAGATCATTCGTTATCAGATCATGACTGGAGATTATGATGATGCCAAAGACCGTTTGTCAACTGTCCTGAAAAAGGAAAACTCCGGTTCAGCCATCTTCAAGAGTGGCTATTATTACTCATACCTGATTGCGGCAATGCAAAATGACCCATCAGCCGATTCACTCCTCAACGAGTGCATCATTGCCAAACCCGAGAGCCAGGATACCAATGATGCCCTCTACCTTTCATTTATCATTCAGGGCATCAAGGGCTCTGATCGTGATATGTTCCTGGAAGCATACCGCCTTCGTAATCTGCATCAGGATTTGGAAGCCATAGCAGTGTTGGATAGTGTGTATTCACATACAAACGATGAAGAACTCCGCATACTCAAGGGCGATTGGGCAATCCAATCCAAGCAATACGGCACAGCGCGCAGTGCATTCTCATATGACTTCAAAGATCAAACTCTAAAAGAATATGCCAAACTCGAATTAGCCAAACTGGTAGAATACAATCAGAACGAGCAGCAGCAATTATCAATCGACTTTCTGAAAAGCAATCCCGACAGCGTCTTCTCCCCCGCTTTCAGAATGATGTTGAGCGTGCAGTCGGAATCACCGGAAAGATAGAAGAAGGGATCAGGGAACAGGGACCAGGGAACAGGGAACTGAGTCACCTGAGTAATTAATCAAGAAAGGAGGGTATTATGAAAGTCAATAGTTACAAAGACCTCGTAGTTTGGCAAAAAGCCATGGATCTTGTAATGGAGATTTATCACTTAAGCAGACAATTTCCGAAAGAAGAACAATATGGTCTGACTAATCAAATAAGAAGAGCCGTTGTTTCAATTCCATCTAATATAGCAGAAGGAAGGAGTAGACACTCAACTCCGGAATATATGCACTTTCTTTCAATCGCGCAAGGCTCTCTCGCAGAAACTGAAACTCAGATTTATATCGCAATCAAACTGGCATATATCAATGAGGAGCAATCAATCAAAGCACTACAATTACGTGAAGAAATCAGCAAGATGCTTGTGAGTATCTATTCTAAGCTTAGATTTACGAACCAGAATTCCTAAGTGAGAATCCTGTTCCCTGTTCCCTGTTCC
>DAONDQ010000108.1:0-10246 GCA_035402645.1 Candidatus Cloacimonadota bacterium
TAATAAATTATGTAAGGAAGCACATACATCCAACTTATGATCCTCAAGATTATGGTCTTCGTGCCAAGCGAAAATCGGATTCCCTGTTTCTCTGTCTATATCCTGGGTTATGTAACCTTGCCTATATAATGGCTCAGGTAAATCATTTATAGGAACGATATTCCCACCATTCTCGATATAATTATAAAAAACGCGTCTCTGACCAGAGGCAGTTCTCTGTCCCATGTAACTGATAAAAACACCATCTCCCGCATCAGGACTCTGAACTCTCACCGCATTTGAATAATACCCGCCAATCATGTAATCCCAGTAGGAAAACATGACCTGTTCCGGAGGGATTCTGAATTGATAGACTGTTCTGTCCGGTGACTTATAGGCATATTTGAAAGGTGGTTTGGTAAACTTACAATGCCTTACACCAGAAATTATATCATCGTTTGCAAAACATAGAGAGAGAACAAAGATGGTGATAGCCAATAGAATAAAATGTTTCATATGGTCTCCATCCCGAGAAATAGAAGACATGGGGGTCTTTCGACCCCCATATGTGAATTGATTAGGAAATTATTTCAATAGAACCATCTTATTGATGATCGTCTTTCCGCCATTTTCGAGGCGTGAGAAATACACACCGCTGGCAACTTGGGAACCATCTTCAGATGTTCCATTCCAGGAAATGGTATGATGTCCGACTTGCATATTCTCATTCAACACGCTCTTCACTTTTTGTCCCCTGATATTGTAGATATTCAGTTTTACTGAACCTGATTTCACCAGGTCGAAAGCGATTGTAGTAGTCGGATTGAAGGGATTCGGGTAATTGGAAAGAGTTAGCTTTGGTGCAGGCGCAACTGGGTCTCCAATGCCGGTATAGGGTTGTGGAGCCCAGGCAAAATCGATATTAGCATACATGACCTTTCCACCGTCATTTTGACCAATCGGGTTGGTAATTGAACCTGAACCCCAGGTATTATCATCGAAGAACATCAGGTGGAGTTTACCCTTCTTATAGTGATTTGCATCATCCGTTACACCTGTGTACTCAATATAATCACCCGGATAGACCCATTCAGGGATAATGATGTTGTTTGCAGGATGTAGATCAGGGGTAACCACTGAGTTCAATTCTATCGGATCACTCCATCTATCTTCACCATTTACCTGGACAGGATAGAGGGAAATAAAGATCTCGGGAACATTTTGATAGGGAGATAGTTCCGGATAATCTGCCTGGCTTTCATTATATAGCTTAGCATTCAAGCTGCTCGACCAGACGCAGGCAACCATCCCCTGTTCATTTTGCTTCGTGAACTTGATTGTATTGTAATCGAAGAGTAACTGACCACCATCTGCATTCTGATCCCAATAAACAAAGGGCCAGGTAGGGTAGAGATTTGGCGTGGCACCATCATCTGAATCGACAACACCATCTTCATCCAAGTCCCAGGGAAGGACAGGATTGCCATCGTTTGGATGGACACCTGCCGGGTACAAGTCATGTAAAAGGAAAGCATGTGTGGAAGTATTGAAATCCAAATCCTTCAGGTATTGTAACAACGGGAAATAGCTTGCACTATCAGGCGTTGTGAAACCATAGAGAATTGGATAATGGAGGTGCCCGTCAGATGAGATATAGGCATTATCATTTGTGCTTTCCATCACTGCATATCGAAGGAATGGATAGGGGTCGCCATTATCATCTGTGAAATAATTCAAGGGATTGGGAACTGTGATGTCCGGATTAATGGAATATTGTGTCCATTCTCCAACACCGTAATTGGAGTTTTCGAGGACATCCAGGTAAGGTTCACTGATTCCGACTTCACCAATTTCACCCACATGATATCCTATCATATAAACGTGACCATCATCACCAACAACGGTAGCATGGAAGAACCGGCGCCAAGCAGTTTGATCGATATTCCACTGATCGAGCAATGGAACCGTTGTATATGACCAGGTCAGGTGGGTACCTTCTTCCAGCATGGTTGGTGTGAAATCTGCATATGCAATATAGACGTTTTCAGAAGCATTTGCAGGGGAAGAATGCGATACGGAATTCGTTGCGAAAATATACGCCCTGCGGTGATCCTGTACCGGTGACGGACCTATTTCCACCAGGGGCCAGATGAATTCATTATCATTATACTGGACATTATTGAAAGTAAGGTGTATGGGATTATCAATCGTTATGATATCATCTCCCATCAAACCGGGGATATGTTCGAGGTAGGCATCCCATGTATAATCGACTTCAAGTTCAGCATCTGTAGGATCTGAATCAGTATGCCATGCGTAGATAGGCTTTCCGCTCAATCTATCAACATCATGGGATACATAACCTTCTCGTCTTTGTGTGGAAGTGATTTCATTTGTAGTGTTGGGATTACCATTGTTATCGATATAACTGAAAAATACTCGTCTTTGTCCTGTTGACGTTCGTTGTCCCATGAAAGAAATGTACACACCTCCCCCAACTTCACTTGATTGTACACGCGTTGCCAGGGTAGTATAACCGCCGATTTGGTAGTCCCAATATGAATCCAAGAGGTTTACAGGTTGTCTCGTGAACCAGTAGACTGTCCTGGATGCTTCAGGTAGTTGCAGGCATTCTGGTTTCATCGAAATCGCATGTTTGTTAAAATTGACAGGTGGAATTTGATCATCAGCCATTAAGATAAAAATGGCAGACAGAATCATCATGATCAACATTATTCGCTTCATTTTGACCTCCAATTTCTTGTATCGTTGCGGACTTGTAAATCATCCACTAAAACGGATGGCATTAATATTTATAATATATTCATATTTGCTTAAATATGTCCATAATTTTTTTCATTTTCCTGAAAATAAATACTTCCGCTTCATTTAATTCTACTCGGAACTTGCATGTCATCATGGCTTAAGACATTCAGGAATGACATGTTAAAGCCATTCCGCGGTCAGGGAATAATTGTGGAAAATGCATGACCATTCATTCAGTCCTAGTGAGTGAATGAAAAATAAATTCGGGTATCTGCCAAATAGGGGTCAAAATCGTAACCTGAAAATTCCAAATTCTATGGGAGGGACAGCACAAGAAATATTGTCATATTCTTTACATGAGTTATATTTTGCTTGACATAAGGTTGATAGGAATGGAACTAAACGAAAGTACGTACTCTTAATTTAAAGGGAGAACCACATGAAAGCAAGAATGCTTTTACTACTAATTTGGGGGGCTGCTGTAAGCATATTCTGTTCAGTTGATGTGCGACAGCAGGATTTATCGAACTTCACGATTCATTTTACACTACCTGACTTTTCAATCCAATCAAATGAGAACTACTCAAATATCGTAAGTCCCGATTTGAACAGGCATCCGGAAACAGGATATCCTGATCTTCCATATCGGGAGTATAAGATAGCGGTTCCGTATAATGGTAACGTACAAATCAGTGTTACTTCGGTTCAGACAGAAAAGCAGACTTTAAAACTGCCCATTGAACCTGTACCGGTCATCAAGCGGACTTCAAAAGTAGATGCATATTCCTATGAGATGAATGCAGCAGCATATCAGAATGTCAGAGCTGAAACCTGGGCGGTAAGCCCTATAGAGAGTTATCGTTACTGGAACTATGTCAAATTGAGAATTTATCCTTTCAGTTATGACCACAAAAAGAAGGAACTATCAGTTACACGCTCCATCGATCTTCACGTTCATATCAATGGGGACACTGAGCATCGTGAAATCATCGAAGATAAACTGAAGGATGCATTTCTGAGCGATATCCTCAACGGTAGTTCAGCAGAGAATTGGGGGCATCGTGACAAACCAGCGATCCAATATACGGATTTCTCTGTTTCGGATCACTGGTATTCATTTGAAGTCCCCAGTGATGGCTTATATTCGCTGACTTATGATGATCTGAGAACTGTTTTGAATATCCAGGACGTGATACCGGATTCTATCCGTATCTTCACAACCGGCGGTCAAACCATGTCTCAACACCAGGATGATAATGGACTTCAATTTAAAGAGATCCCTTTATATATCGATGCGGGAAATGACGGAAGTTTCAACCAAGGTGATAAGATCGTTTTTTATGGACAGGATCGTGATGACTACACCCAGAATTCGAATATTATCCAGGATGCCATTACGACTACCTTCTATGCACCGATTTATTTCAATCCCTATTCACAGAATGTAAAGTACTGGTTAACCTATACGGGTGACTATCATACTCAACCAGCAAGAATTACCACCCTGCCTGGTTTTGAAACATATTCAAATTCCTGGACGACCAACGCTGAAACCCTGAAGCTTGAAAGCGATGTCATGAAAAGGGAACCCAATCCCATGGGATTTCACATGTTCCAGAGTTTACTTGCAGGGAGTACAACGGCTTCGTATAATTACAGCTTCAGCCTGGATAATGCTGATCTGACAGTTCCCCAGAAAGTCGAAGTTGCAATGCAGCAGCAACAGCTCACGGGAACATCAGGGCAAGTACACACGATCAGCCTAGCCCTGAATCAGAATACAGTAATATCGAGTGCAACATTCAGCTCTGACAATTATGGGGATATATCCCGAACAGGTAATTACTGTCAGAATGGAACGAATCAGCTAGTCTTGACCGTATATCGCACTACATCAGAAAATCTATACCTGGATTTCTTCAAGATCCAGTATGAAAGAAAACTGATCAAGGCTGCTTCACAGCAATATCGGGTCAATGTTCATACCGCCGATTATAATCAGAATGTTCGATATGAATTCACTTCCGCTTCAACCGACCCGGTGAGAGTTTATAAAATCTCTTCATTCAACCAGGTATCCATCGTTCCTGCTGTAACAGTCACGAATGGTTTTAATTTCATCGCTGCCGGAGATGCTTCAACAAGATTCTACGCAGTCCAGCAGAATGACTATCTGCGTGTATTAAATCTCAGGAGTGAAACTCCTGTTGATCTGACTGCTCAATCCGTTGCGATAGACAATCTGATTATCACTCCTACAGAATACAAGGGTCAGGCACAGCAACTGCAAGCGTTTTATGCAGATAAACTTGGTGCTTCATCCAAAGTGGTGGACGTACAGGATATTTATAACCAGTTTAATTCGGGCATGCCTGATCCTGCAGCGATTCGGCAATACGTCCGTTATTGCTTTTATAATTATCCGCCACCTGCAATCAGTTCGGTAACACTTCTTGGGGTTGGAACGAATGATTGGAGAAATCAGACTGGTGAAGCCGCTTCCAAGAATAAAATGATCGTGTATCAGAAAGTACTTCCGTATGCAGCTGAGATCACCAGTGATGATTATTTTGTGATGCTCAGTGCAAATAACTCGAGTTATCCCGAACTGGCAATTGGGAGATATCCGGTTCGTACGACTGAAGAAATGAACTTTCTACTGAACCGTGTAGTGCAGTACGGATCTGTACCGAATCCGGGATGGTGGCGGAATACCCTCTTGTTCTTTGCTGACGATGATGTGAACGGAGAAACAATTGGAGAATGGATTCATTCTCAATATATGGAATCAGGCTCACAAACTGTGAATCGAAGTGTGCTGGTCGATAAGATTTTCGGTATCGATTATGACTTCGATGAATTCGGAAATAAACCTCAAGCAAGAGACGACATGATCGCCAAATTGAATGATGGAAGATTGTATTGGTATTACAATGGTCATGGTTCGTATGATAAACTTGGCGCTGAGGATTATTTCAACGGTTTTTCGGATATGGGAAGATTATCCAATACGGAGCATCTCCCACTGTTCCTGGCAGCATCATGTGATGTTGCAGAATTCGACAGTTACACCTTCAATTGCTTGGCAGAGAAACTTGTACTGCTAAACAATGGGGGGGCGATTGCATCCATTGCTTCCACGCGCATGTGCTATGCCCCGGAGAACAGCGCCTTGATGAATTTTGTGTTTGATCGGGCAATCAATCAAAGAAAATCAATCGGTCAAGCAGTTATGCTTGCCAAGTTCAGTTCAGGCTCAGTGAATAATGACGCAACCTACGTACTGCTGGGTGATCCGTTGTTGCTGTTATCATCTCCTCAGAAGAACAACGATGTGACGATCAATGCGACGAATAATCAATTACAAGCAAGACAAACCGCACAGTTGACAGGTGATTTGGATGATTCAGGCTTGAATGGCACCGTTGAAGTAAGGGCATATGACAGTGACCTCAAATATCACATGGGAGATAATTCCCTCTATACGAAGATAAGCAATCCTCTGTTCAAGGGGAATTCATCCATGAGTAATGGTGTATATCACGCTGGTTTTATCGTACCAGATGATATATCCGGCGGAAACACTGCACGGGTCATATCCTATTTTTATGATGCATCTTCAGGTAAGGATTTTGTCAGTTATTATGCTCCCCTGACATTGAGTGGTCACAATTATATTGCGAACAATTCAGATAGTCCTGAGGTTCAGTTATACTTGGAAACGGAAGCTTTCAGAACGGGAGATCAGGTTTCGACCAAACCGATGTTTTTCGCTGATATTTCGGACAGTACAGGTATCAATATTTTAGGGACAGCAGGTCACAAGATCATCATGATCCTGGATAATATGAGTCAATATACAGATTTAACTGATTACTTTGTCTATAACACTGATTCTTTCCATGCCGGAAGATTGACATATCAGTTACCGGAATTGTCCGAAGGTGTTCATACACTGCAATTGATTGTCTTTGATAATTTTAATCAACCCACAGTTGCTGAAACACATTTTACGGCGAAAAAGTCAAGTGCTCTCACCATTTTGAAAATGCTGCCATATCCCAATCCGATGAAAAAAGATGGTCTCTTCTCCGTGGTATTGTCAGAAGAAGGTCAACTTACCTTATCCATCTATACAATAACGGGAAAGAAGATTCGTACGATCGAGCAGCAGGGACAAAAGGGATACAACCAGATTGATTGGGATGGAAAGGACGCTGATGGAGATTATCTTGCCAATAACACATATCTCTATAAGGTCCGAGTCAGAAATGGTTCCAATTCAGCCGATAAAACAGGCAAGTTCATAATCTATCATTGAGTGGTTCATGCTACGTAATCAACAGATCGTTTTAAGAAAAAGCCTTCACTGGCGACGCATATTAAACACGGGGAAGATATATCTTTCCTATTATCTTTCCCGTATTTTTAGAAAGGCTATCGTCTGGGGATATCCTCCCGCCATCATGTTCGAACCGACAAATATCTGCAATTTGCGATGCCCGCTTTGCCCTTCCGGTAATCAGACACTGACACGTGCACGGGGTTATATGGATCCTGCATTGTTCAGGAAAGTCGTGGATGAAGTCTATCCTTATTCCACGATGCTGATATTATGGAACCAGGGTGAACCTTTTCTGCATCGTGAGTTCCTTGATATGGTGCGGTATGCTGCGGATAAGCAACTCTTCACAATGGTATCGACGAATGCAAATACAGAACTCGATGCTGAAGCAATTGTGAAATCAGGTTTGGATAGCATTATTGTCTCTCTTGATGGTGCGACACAGGATACATACAATAAATACCGTATCAATGGCGATATTGAGAAGGTATGGAAGAATGTGAAGAACATCATGGAAACAAGGAAAAGACTTGGTTCAACAACACCTCTTGTAAGATGGCAATTCCTCGTTATGAAGCATAATGAGCATGAGATTGAAGAGATCAAACGGCTGGCAAAGGAAATGCAGGTGGATCAATTGATCTTTAAAACTGCTCAGATCTATGAAAAGAAGGATATTGAGGAATTTCTTCCCGTTAATCCCAAATATAGAAGATACAAGATCACCTCAGGTGAATTTGAATTGAAATTCGGGATTAAGAACAGATGTAGAAGGATTTGGACCCAACCCGTCGTGAATTGGGATGGGAATATCGGTGTTTGCTGCTATGACAAGGATATCGAGCATCCTGTGGGTAGTGTTGTTCATTCAAACCTTATTTCCATATGGAAGAATGATCGGTTCATGCAATTCAGGCAAAGAATCCTGAAGGACCGTAAATCGATTTATATCTGTCGGAATTGTGGTGAAGGTGTGAAACTCAATATTGAAGAGAAAAAAGTAAGATAAAAAAAATAGACCCTCTCTCCAGAGGGTCTACAGTATTTAGGTTTGGAGGAATTTTGCTCACGGGCGCGAGCTACATCATGCAGATAGTCTCTGAAACCTGAGATCTTTTCTGTCTGTTAGGGGGGGAAATCTAACAGACAGGCAAGATCAGACCTATTTATGAATGAACATTTTTATGCAGTCTTGCACGAAATTGATCGTGTCTACAAGAACCACATCTGCTCTCTATAAGTGCAAGCCATGCGCCACTTTTCTAACAAATGTGTAATGTATTGTAATATTAGGTAATTACAAGAGTATTATATCAATGATTCGTTTTCAGAATAGGGTAGGATAGGTTGATTCTCTTCAAACAATGTTGATAATAATCAACTGCTTTTGTTGATTCACTACAATAAAAAAATCTCTACCCCAACTTTTCAGTGTAGGGTAGAGATTTAATTTGGGTTATATAACCTGGATGAATCCGGTTATTTCTTCTTTATTTCATCCAGTTGAGGTTTTACGTACTTGGCATAACAGTCAGGACAAATGCTGTGGCTGAACACGGTGTCAGTATGATCTGAAATATAGACTTCCACTTCCTGCCAGTAATTCTGGTCGTTACGTACTTTTTTACAGTAGGAGCAGATTGGAAGAAGTTTTTCCAGTCTTCTGACTGTTTCCAAAGCATATTCCAATTCCTGTCTTTGCTTCTCCAAACGAAGAGCCGATTTCACTCTCATGACGAGTTCAATGGTCTTGAATGGTTTGCTGATATAGTCCATGGCACCGAGTTCAAAACTCAGACGCAAGGGCTCCATCTCTTCCTGAAGTGATGCAGCAGTGATCATGATAATGGGTATATGCTGCCACTTGGGATTTGTTTTGATGGTACGGCACACATCATAACCACTCATCCCCGGCATCATGATATCCAGAAGAATGATATCCGGCATTTGGGTCTGCATCCTGGCAAGCATCGCTTCCCCGGAAAGGAATTGTTCAATATTGAGGAAGCCTTCCTTGGAAAGAATGGCTTTCAGATATCGCAAATTCAATGAATCATCATCCACCACGAAGATGGACATGTTCAGTTCATCTTTGTTTATCATTTTTGTCTTTCCTGGTCTTGTTCAGTGTATCGGCATATTGGAACATGCTGGCAAGTGACGGGTGCTTTTCGAATATTTTCAACGTATTCTGGAACTGATCGTCCAGGCTTAATGCGTGCTTGTAGGAAGCAACATCATCCTTCTTCCCAATAATATCACTTTCGAGTGAAATCTTGATGAAGGAGCGTGCACTATCCAATTCAGCAGGCGTATACGTAATCCCCTGATTCTTAACATAACTCAGGAAGTCATTATATGTTGCATCATCGACTTTATAGTCATCAGACACCTTATGCTGGTGTTTTACCATGTAATCGACAGAATAATTAAAGAATACATTCTTACGGCGAAGCTCGATTTCAAGCTTGGTCATGAGGGGGCTGTCAATTTCCACATCGGGAGTGATACCACCACCGCCATAGACAATACGTCCGTTTACGGTATGGAATACTTCCTTATGGCTTTCCTCGGCTGCCTTTTCCTTATCAGCTTCCGTTACTTCTTTCCCGCGAAGGATCTTGTCATTGATATCCTTATGAATGCATCTTCCGGATTTGATATAGTATTTGGCAGTTGTGATCTTCATGCCGTTCCCATCTGAAAGAGGGAATATCTGCTGAACAGAACCCTTTCCAAAGGAAGTCTTACCGACAATGAGAGCCTTGTCCCAGTCCTGCAATGAACCAGCAAAAATCTCGGCTGCACTGGCGCTTGCTTCATTGACCATCACGATCACGGGGTAACCGGAACGCATGCGGTCGTAGCGTGTGAAATACTCCATATTGGCATCTTTGATACGACCCTTTGTGAACACAACCAGTTTATCTTTTCCGATGAATTCATTCACGGTATCGATTGCTTCATTCAAGATACCGCCGGGATTGTTTCTCAGGTCGATGATCAAACCCTTGATCCCCTGCTTTTCGAGGTTATCCAGGGCTGTTCTCAGTTCTTCCGTTGTGTGGCTGTTGAACTGATTGATACGGATATAACCAATACCATTATCCAACTTGAATGAATATGACACACTCTTAATGGTGATGATATCTCTGA
>DAONDQ010000109.1:0-10013 GCA_035402645.1 Candidatus Cloacimonadota bacterium
CCATATTGTTTATGATTTCCTGGAAGTTGCCTACGCAGCACCTAATTTTCTGACCATTATTCCCATGCAGGATATCCTGGGTCTTGGGAAGGAAGCGACAATGAATGTTCCCGGAACCGCACATGGGAATTGGGAATGGCGGATGAAGGACTTGGACTCTTTTGTCGAGAAAATACCCATGTTGCGTGAATTGACTGAAAAGTATAACAGATAGAATACAAGTTGTATGAGGAGATAACCATGAAAATTCTAGTTGTTTTCTATTCATTTTATGGACACATTTTCAAAATGGCAAAGGCAATAGCAGAAGGTGCTGCACAGGTAGAAGGAGTAGAGGTTATCATGCGTCGTGTTCCGGAAATCCTGTCTGAAGAAATTCTGGTTCGTTCCGGTGCGATTGAGGCACAAAAGCAGTTTGCAGATATCCCGGTTTGCACTTTGGATGATCTTGTGAATGCAGATGGTATTCTGTTCGGAACACCTACACGATTCGGGAATATGGTTGGACAGATGCGCATGTTTCTCGATTCCACAGGTCCCCTGTGGGGAAGAGGCGCATTGGTCGGGAAAGTCGGTAGTGTTTTTACAAGTTCAGGGACTCAGCATGGCGGTCAGGAATCCACGCTGTTATCCTTCCATATCACGTTGCTCCATCATGGCATGGTCATTGCCGGTTTGCCCTATACTTTCGAAGGACAATCAAGATTGGATGAAATCACAGGCTGTTCACCATATGGTGCGTCAACGATAGCCGGTACGAAGACAAATCGGAGTCCTTCTGAGAATGAATTGGATGGAGCGAGGTTCCAAGGCAGGTATGTAGCGGAATTGACTAAGAAGCTGAGAGGTTAAGCCCAAGAGAGTAGCTTAATTTAATGGTGGTTCATCCTTCACGAGTTCATAGGCTGTCTTTAGTTTTTTCAGATCTTCCCACGCAAATTTTTTCCATTCAGGATTCCTCAACAATGCAGAAGGGTGATATGTCACATAAGTGGGAATACCCTGGAATTCACGAATTTCCGACCTGAATTGCCCAAGCGTCATTTCCTGCTTCAACAGGGTGATGGCGGCGACTCTCCCCAGTAATAAGAGCAATCGCGGACGAATCACGGACATCTGTTCCAGCAGATAGGGAACACATGCTTCACTTTCTTCAGGTAATGGATCCCTGTTTCCGGGTGGACGGCATTTGACAATATTGCAGATATATACGTCGCTGCGTTTAATCTGGATAGCTTCCAGCATCCTGTTCAGCAATTCACCTGCAGGACCAACGAAAGGTCTGCCCTGGAGGTTTTCCTGCTCACCTGGTCCTTCACCAATCACCATAAGCTTGGCATGGGGATCGCCCTCACCATAAACAAGATGTAGTCTGCCTGATGACAGACCGCATTTTGTGCAGTTCTCGTATTGTGCTTTCAGTTCTGCCAACAGACGGCTTGGTGAATTTCGGTATATTTCATCGACGCCTGATAATTGAAGCATCTCGATGAATTGCTGCAGGGACTTTGTATCCATAAAAACCAGCGTGTAATTATTTAGTCGTTATCATCCTCATCCGAGAAGTTATCGAAGTCCAAATCTTCATCATCGGCAACCAGGACTTCATCCTCGAACATCTCATCTTCATCATCGTCATCGAAACGGGGAAGGGGCGCTTCCGGTTCAACTTCTTCTTCAAACTGCTCGACGATGTAGTCTGGAATCACATTAGCAGCAACATGATCCATGGCAACTTCCGTGATCTTCTTGTCGAAGTTTTGTCTGACAACAGTAGGAAGATTATTCAGTCTTTGGACTTCCAGGTCTGATAAAAGGCAGAAGAGGAAATGCATATTGTTGTTTTCCAGGAATTCTTCAATTTTGGGTTTATTCATTCAACCTCCAAATCATAAAAGTTCTTCTCTATATCGCAATAGCGCTTTGTACGAAGTGATTCGGCTGTAATGATGTCCTTCACTTCGGCTACTGCCTTTTCGATATCTTCATTGATTACCAAATAATCATAATGCCCAAGACAGGCAATTTCTTTTTTTGCGGTTTGCAGTCTTTTTTCTATCACTTCCGGGATATCGGTGTTGCGATCTTCAAGTCTCTGTTTTAATACAGATAAAGAAGGGGGAAGGATGAATATCTTGATGATATTAAAATCGGTCTCACTGATCTGAATTGCACCCTGGACATCAATGTCCATGATTACATGATGACCCTTGGCAATCGTCGATCGTATGAACTCTTTGCTTGTTCCATACCAATATCCAAATACATTCGCGTGTTCCAGAAAATCACCGGCATCAATCTTCTTCTGGAATTCCTTTACCGTTACGAAGAAATAGGCTTTTCCATTCTCCTCTTCACCTCGCGGTGGTCGCGTGGTATAGGAGATTGAATAATCGATATTCGGGCAGGTTGCCAGGATTTCACGCAATATCGTTGACTTCCCTCCGCCTGATGGAGCGGAAAGGATGATCAGAAAAGGTGTGGTATGATATTTTGTTTTCATAAAAATGGGAAAGAGGTTCTTCCGGTAGAAGAACCTCTTACAAACATTTGTTATGCTTCAACAATATCTTTATATTCGACTGCTGACAGTAAATTCTCGATCTCTTCAGGAGATGTGATCTTCACTTTGAGCAACCAGCCATCTTCAAAGGGGGATTTGTTGATCAGGTCAGGACTGTCTTCCAGTTCTGTATTGATGGCAAGAACTTCACCACTGATGGGAGCAATGATGTCTTCCACTGCTTTCACGGCTTCAACTGAACCAAATGCTTCACCTGCTGAAATGCTGTCGCCAACTTCAGGAAGTTCAACATAAACGATATCGCCTAATTCATGCTGTGCAAAATCTGTGATACCGATGTATGCTGTGTCCTTATCAACTTTAACCCATTCATGCGATTCGGTGTAGTACAAATCATCCATTATCTTCACTGTGTCCTCCACAAAAAGGAATTTGGAACAAAGCTTAAGGGAACCAATTATGTGTCAAGCTATTCATTACATTTTCATAAAGCCCAACCATAAGCTGCTGTGTGGGTGCTCATTCAGTGCATATTTACCTTTTATGCAACTGGTTCATTGAGTATGTCATCCTTGCGAAAGCGAGGATCCATATTATCGTAAAATCGTATTGATAAGAACAAAGTACTACATAGAAATGACAGGAGTTCTACCGATGAAATAAACTTAAACATCTCGTAAGCATCCCTTAAGCCTCTCCCAAGCCTCTCTTAAGATTTAGGAGATGGTTACGTGTTTTTTATGGGATTGTTATGTTTTGTTTGTAGGTATTTCATCTAAAAAACCATCGAGCCCCGGAGGGGCGACATAAATCGATATGGAGTTCATACATCCTTCGTGATTGAATTTATCTGCTATCTGCTAGGATTTGTGGACTTCATATCTTACCCGTTCCTGAAGTCCACATCGCCTTTAAATAATATGCTAACTACAGGATACATAGGCGATATGAACTCCATAAACAGAGACGCCCTGATCGGTCGCCCCTACTTGATGATTGTTATCTTATGATTGATAAAATGTATGCCGTCATGGAATTTGCAGATGTAAACGCCTGTAGGTAGATCATGAACATTATATGAAATTTCACCTGTTTTCGCTTGTTCTGGTGTAATAATATACGACTTAACCATCTGTCCTTTAATATTATAGATTTCGAAAGTGGAAGGACTTACCCCCCTACCCGAGGGGGGATCAAGGGGGGTTGTAAACTTAACATTCAAATCTGAAATCCGCGGTTGAAGTGGATTCGGATATGTTTTCATACTGACAGTAGATGCCGTAGCATCATCTGCTGAAGTGGTGCTGAACACTTGCTCAGGTGCAAAGGCAGATGCAGAGTAGCAATCATCCATTGCCTGCACGCTCCAGTAATATATACCTTCTGCCAGGTTGGGAATCTTTCTCGTGTGCGTATACCGAGTATTGCCTTTCTGTGGTAAATAAGAACGTCCTGAAGCAAGATCGGACATAGGGGATAGAACATCCGTTCCTCCAGGAGTCGTGCCAATCCTGAGATTGTATGTGAGACTGGATTGGTTTGTCACATCATCTGTTGATGCATCCCAGGAGAAGAAAGCAGCCTGGTTGCTGAAGGAAGCCTGCAGATTGGTCGGGACAGAAGGCGGGGTATTAACGGCTTCAACATCATTCCTGTAGATCCGTGTAATGGGACCACCAGGGCACAGGGGATGTTCACCCGTGAGAGCAATATCCAAGTCCTGGTCATTATCATAGTCACCAAAAGCAGCCATGCCGTTGAGAACGGTGGCAGGTGCATCGTAGATATAGAGGAAACTGCCGTCATTATTCTGGTACAAGGAAGTGATGGGTTCGAGAATTCCACCGAGTATAGTACTCCCTGTAAAGACCAGATCCATGTCACCATCGATATCATAATCTCCCCAGGTGATGGATGACGGAGAAACCGGGTAGAAGTCGCTGGGTAATGCTGTGAATGTGCTCAAATTGTTGTTGTAGATGGAAGTGATACTGGTTCCAGATTCATCAGAATAACCTGCAAGCATGATGTCCGGATCACCATCCCTGTCATAATCAGCCCAAT
Source organism: Candidatus Cloacimonadota bacterium (assembly GCA_035402645.1). Taxonomy (GTDB): domain Bacteria; phylum Cloacimonadota; class Cloacimonadia; order Cloacimonadales; family DAONDQ01; genus DAONDQ01. The sequence goes on from DAONDQ010000109.1 coordinate 4,589, forward strand.
CAAGGGAGGGGAGCCTTACTGCCGAAAGTGACGTATCGAAGGGTACCAATGTCCCGTTATCATTCATGTATAATGTGGTTGATGCAATTGGGTCATTGTCGTTTCCTGTATTTCCGCAGATAAGTACATCATCCCATCCGTCGGCATTGAAATCAAAAACCATTGACGCGCTTTCATATACGTATTCCAGGCTAATATCCGTGAGATTGAGAAAACCATGATCGTTATGGTATACTGCAGTAAATGGTGAAGGTGTGCTGGTTGAAGAGGCATTTCCTGAAATGATCAGGTCTTTGTATCCATCTTTATCATAATCGATCCAGGAAACAGAGCCTTTTGATACGGGTACGAGTCCCATGTCAGTTAAAACAAGATTGCCGTTGTTGTTCAAATAGAGGTTGGTTATGGGAGAGGGATTACCGCTGGCTGAGGAATTACCTGTAACGACCAGGTCGAGGTCGTTATCATTGTCAATGTCGCACCAGGCTACGGCTGTCTGATCCATGCCGGGAATGATCATAGTGGTATTGTTAAAGGAGCCGTTATCATTTCTGAATAACCGGGATCGCAGGATTGGTGAAAGATCGTCATTCCTTCCGGTTACCAGGAGGTCGAGATCTCCGTCGCAATCATAATCCGCCCAGGCAACTGAGCCATTTGTGACAGACGATAAAGCAGCGTTGATATCCATGAATATATTGGCATTCAGTATTGTGATAATAAACAGGAACAGGATAATCCAATAGACTCTCATATGACTCCCAACCATGATTCAGATTAAAATGCCGGCTCAAAACGAGCCGGCATTTTATATAATATATCCGTTTTTCTTATTTCAGAAGGATCATTTTCTTTGTCAGGACATTCTTTCCTGTTTCCAGGCGGTACATATAGACACCGCTTGGAACAACATTTCCTCTTTCATCCGTACCATTCCAGGTGATCTCACTGGCTCCGGCTGGATAGGAAGCATTGACCAGGGTACGAACCAATTGTCCCTTCACATTGTATATCTTCAAGGAAACATCCGCTTTCTGCTTCAATGAGAAACTGATACGGGTTTCAGGGTTAAACGGATTCGGATAGTTCTGACCCAGGAATAAGCCCGGTACAGCAACATTCGGATCATCGTTACCCACATACTGATCTGGTGGATTGGTCGTAAACTTGATGGCAAGTCCTGCTGTAAGAGGAGAAGCCGTTGCTGCATAATAATTTGCATAAGAGTATTGAAGACCTACCATTTGGGTTTGGTTTTCTATTCCCACTGTTGCGTAGTTATTGGATGCATCTGGATTGTTGATGGTATGATACTGGAAGATGATATTGCCATCATCGCCTACTACTGGTTCCAGGATGATCTCGAATTTCTCGAGAGATGCATTCGGCCCGAGGTTGATCGTGTAGTTGTTATATGCATCACACCATTCAATGATGAACTTGGAGCCATCATAATAATAGATGGTTCTCATATCGGCAAAGGTTGTATCCGCCTGGTTCATCATACCTTTCAGGTCATCCCAATAGGGAGCGACCATTGCATAAGGTCCGAGAGCAGCAGGGATATTGATATTGGCAAAGTTCGGCATCCAGGTTGTCACGAATGAGATCCAACCATTGGAGCAAACTGTGATGCTGTTGTAATCATGACCGTAATACTTGAAGGTGAAAGGTAATGGGATGGTGTGGGAAGCATCATCTGTCATGATGATGGTTGAACCACTACCACCCAGGTTCGGGTCAATTTCAATCCAGTTGTATGTTGGATGCTGGCTGTAGCCAGTATCATTGCTATCGTAAGCATAATAACCATATGGGTCAGGACCGGTAGGTGCTGTGTTATCGACTGGTCCGGCAGTAAAACTGGCATAGCAATCCGTCGTGTAGTTTCCTGCATTGGAGAAATGGAACTGCAGGGGAATTTCTCTACCTCTGACACAATCGCTTTGAACTTGAATGTTCATATTAAGTGTAGTCGTATTACCAACTGCTACTGTTACATTATTGAAATCACCATTCAGAACCGTTGCGGCAGTAGCTAAAGAATGAACATGAATATCCCCGGCGGTAAATTCCCTTGTGCCAATATTCTTCAGGGTTACTGTTACAACCTGTGTAGTTCCAACTGTCAGGTTACCTGTTGTTTCTGTGGCAGTGAACAATGGTCCACCAGTATAGAAAGCCATCTTGGCAACATCATTGGTTGGATGGATGCTCAGTGAGAATTCAGCAATGAGATTAGCCGGACAGTCAGCAGTCACATTCAGTGTATAAGTACAGATCGAGTTTGCACCGGATGCTATATCACCATAATTCTGCGTGGCAGTACTTACGGTTACATATGGGCTTAAACTTGTCAGATCTGCAGTGACATTAGAAACGGTGCTTGATGAATAGTTCTTTAATGTAATGGTCAGATTTGCAGTAGTCCCGGCATTCAGGACTGGATTGTCCAGCGAGGCTGTCATTACACCAACACCTGTATTGGCATTGACGGTTAATGTCTTTTCATAGGGAATGTAATTATTTCTTGTGATTGTCACCTTCAAATTACCGGTTTCCTCCGGATTCACAGGAAGAATCGCATGTCCGTTCCTGACAACGATTGTGCTGTATGTTGTATTGTTCTTGGTTCCCGTAACCACCGCTCCATCCAAGCCAGGCAAACTGATATCGAGAGATGATGTTGACTGGGGGATAGCATCGGGTAAAGTGACTGAAATATGTCCTGGTTCCAAAACCCACATATTGAGTGACGGGTCAGAGAGAATATTGTAAACGTGATAATAGAAAGCGACATTCTGATTGTATGCGAGGTCATTTGGATAGGCATCGTAAAGTTCGACCTTTCCTGCAAGCACTGCTGAACCGAATATCCGGTTCCCATGATCCAGTATACTCGAGAACATACCTGAGGATATCGAATTATTGAGGTTGGTCTTTGTATGCAGGTCTGAAGGTCCGACGAAAGCGACACAACCGTTAGGCGAGGATGCAGTTCCCATAGCCATCCAGGTTTCACCAAAGCATTGTTGAACGTTTTCATTGGCAAAGTCACCTGTGTTACACACGATTGACATCACAATGGGAAGTTTAGAGTTGTTATGTGTCCCGGGAAGGTTATTCGTGTGGAATAGCGGATAATGCCATCCGCTGACATCTCCCCATCCCCTATAACTTATAAACTGTACACCGGTAGTGATGGATGCCTGCACTGCAGAAGTACCGGGATATGTGTTGTAACCTTCTGCAACATAAACCGTATCCACTTGTGAATAACCATAAGCCAGCATCTTCTCGCGTAACCAGTTGGATGTCTGGATGGGGGTTACAGGTTGAAGTTGACCTTCTGCATAGTTACCAGCTGCGCAAAGTGCTCTGTGCATCCAGGCAGTATCTGTCATATTTTGTAGCTTTTCATATGATATGGTCTTGTTGATAATTGTGAGCAGTGAACTTAAGTCAATGACTGAAAAGCGGCCGATGATCATTTCGGGGAAGTAGTCATTACCTTCGACCATGGTATAGTAATTGTCATCTGCATCGTTTTCAGTACCATCTGGAGATGTATAGATATTGGTCGGGACAGCATAGGTGCCTGTCACATCACCGATGATTAGGACATAGTCGGGATGGTTGGATTGATAATAATTCGCAATATAGTTTTTGATCTGAGCAATGGTGGTTCCGATATCCTGCTTATAGGCGACAGTCACATCAAATCCCTTCGCTCTCTTCCAATTCAGGTAAGGCGCAAGTGCTGAGTTTACAGCCGTAACATTATGAGAGATGATGAGCATTTTCGGTTTGCTCTCCGGAATGTCACGCAAGTAACTTGTATCATAATTAGAAGCGAGTTTCTGATAGTTCGGAATGAATGCAGCCGATAAACCAGTAGGGAGAGTGATGCTGTTATCAGCTACCACATCATAATCAAGGCTTTCAATAACGGAAGTGATATCTCCGACCTGTTTCTGTATATCTGCCCTGATCGTGAAACCATTCATTTCACGCATGATGAATTGATTGCTGATATACACACGTCCTTGATCGATACTTCTGGTAGTTTGAAGTTTGTTGCCGTCCTTATCAAATTCACTGATGACCATGTTATGGATCACAACATGAGCTGAGGTGGCTGGCAAGGCTACAGTCTTGTTGTACGTCACAGGCTCGTTCGTTGGATTGGACTGAGAATAGGTAAGATTCACACTGTTCCCAATAGTCGTGACGGTTTCAACAGGGCTTGCTGCGAGACTTACATACAACAATCCCAGTAAAAAAAGGATAACGGAACGTTTCATTTTCTCCTCACTTACTTTATGTTTTGGTTCTGTAATATGAAAATTCAAAAAAAAGGAATGCAAGAACTATTCCCACAACCCGAGTTGCCAAAAATTCATGATGTGTGAATATACTGCAAGAAAAAAGACTTGCTGATTCTCTCAAAATATGATTTTTGGTCGTATGTAATGCAAATATTCACATATATAAGGAAATGATATGCAAAATTGGTTTGTTTTTGCACTCCTCGCTCTTCTCTTTTATGGCTTGTGGGGTTTCTTCCCCAAAATGGCTACCCTGCACCTGGATGCAAAGAGCATTATTTTCTATGAATCCTTTGGCATCATTGCCATCGCCATGCTCATGTATTTTCTGATTCCGGGGAAGATCAATTCCAATGTAAAGGGAATCACATTTTCCATCTTGACCGGTATTTGCGGTATGGTGGGAACTCTATTCTTTCTCCTCGCCTTGAAGCAGGGGAAAGCCTCGATCATCATATTGTTTACCGCTTTGTATCCTCTGGTGAGCGTACTGCTTGTGCAGATCATCCTGAAGGAGAGCATCACATTGAGACAAGGGTTGGGGATGTTGTTTGCGGTCGTGGCGATCGGGCTATTCTCGGTATAACAAAAAAGGCAGGGATTACCTGCCTGAATATGATGGTCGGGATGACAGGATTTGAACCTGCGACCACTTGAACCCCATTCAAGTACGCTAGCCGGACTGCGCTACATCCCGAACCTGATTGCAAGGAATTCTGATTGGGTTAGATTGACAAGTTTTTTTTATATCCCATGACACTTCACTACGAGACCATAGTTAGATTAGCATCACTCTTTCAAGGAATCCTTACTTTTGATTTGACACTTCAGCAGTTAGGAATTGATTCGCATTTCATCATGTAATAAGGAATTGTAAGTGAGTATCATTCGTCTTGAGGATATTTCCCATGCATATGCCGGTGTGGATATCCTGGATAACATCAATCTTGTGATCGACAATAACAGCCGATATGGACTGATTGGTCCCAACGGCAGCGGGAAAACCACGCTTATGAAGATCATCACAGGGGAGATGTCTCCTTCAGATGGAGAAGTACACCGAGCACGAGGGAGACAGCTTGCTTATCTACCTCAAC
>DAONDQ010000110.1:0-9976 GCA_035402645.1 Candidatus Cloacimonadota bacterium
GTGCAAATACACCGATAAGGATGCAAAGTAAAGCAAGAAAGAGCATGGGTATTCTCATCAGTAAATCGGATTCATGTACATTCTCTATCTTTACTTCGCGCGGTTCTCCCTGGAACATGATACCGAAAGCTTTCGTGAAGCAGGCAACTGCCAAGCCTCCGATCAGCGCTAATCCAACAAGTACGATTGTTGCCAGTATGATGGGACCGGGCATTCCAGTCCTGATACCATTGATTCCTGCCAGATAAATATAGAATTCACTCACAAAGCCATTCAGGGGTGGTAAACCTGCAATCGCAGCAGAACCGATCAGGAAGCTGGCACCAGTCCATCTCATTTTCTTGATGAGACCGCCCAACTTCTCAATATCCCGTGTTCCGGTAGCATGTGCAACAGAACCTGCTCCAAAGAAGAGAAGGCTCTTGAAGATCGCATGATTCAGAACATGAAGTAATCCGCCTCCAAAACCGAGGAAAACGAGGAAGGGGAGATGCCATACAAGTCCCAGGATACCTGCACCGAGCCCCATGGTGATAATGCCGATATTTTCTACGCTATGATATGCGAGTAGCCTTTTGATATCGTGCTGGGCAAGGGCAAATACAACTCCATAAATACCGGAAAGAAGTCCAATGATCAAAAGAAGCCATCCCCATGCTTCGGTAGGTGTTCCCAAGAGGACAAGTGCACGGAGGATTCCATAGATACCTGTTTTGATCATGACACCAGACATCAAGGCAGAAACATGGCTTGGTGCTGCCGGATGTGCTTCAGGCAACCATACATGCAGGGGAATGATTCCTGCCTTCACACCGAAACCGAATACTGCAAGGAGAAAGAGGATTCCGCTTTTCCAGGCATTGGGGTGAACAGCAGCCATTTGGTCAAATTGCATGGAGCCAGCTTCACTGCCGAACCATGCAAAGAAGATAAGTAATGCTGCTGTGCCGATATGAGTGGCGACCAGATAAGTCCAGCCTGCTTCCCTGACACTGGCTTTCTCGTGGTCATGCATGACCAGGAAGAAGGAACTGATTGCCATGATCTCCCAAAGGATCAGGAACATCACCGCATTTCTTGCAGTGGTTAACAGCAGCATGCTGATAATGAGAATGGTGAAGAAGAACCAATGGGAAGAGAGTCTTCCTGCTTCCTCCTTCATATAGCTTTTTCCGTATAATACGGCAAAGGGAGAAATGAGAAGTATTGGCAGGCAGAAAAAGGCTGAGAGGGAATCCATCCCAAAGGAAAGAGAACCTCCCAATAAAGACCAGTTAAAATCAAATTGGGTTAAAGAGTTCCCAAGTAGAACTCTGATCACGGGAAAACTGCATATGGCGCCGCCTATCCATATACCGAGTATGGCAGAAATGGAATTTCCCTTATTATTATTGATGATGAGAGAATACAACCCGCCACAGAATATGATAAAGCATCCGATAATAAATAAATGCATATTACCCTTGGGATTCCCGGCAAATTCGTGCTTCTGTCTCACGGAAGACATCGAATATGGTCTGTTCAGATGCTTCGGAAATGATGACCTTCTTACAATATGGATCATGTAGGACACATGCTAATTTGGCTAATATGCGAAGGTGTGTCCTGACATTGGGGGATATAATGGAAAAAAGGATATGTACCGGAATACCGTCCAGCGAACCATAATCAATGGGATGTTTTAAAAATGAAAGGGATATGAGAGGTTGATTCACGTACCCGACGAGGGTTCCGCTTGCATGCGGGATTGCGATGCCATTTCCTACTCCGGTTGAGTAAAGGTCTTCACGGGCGAGGAACATCTGGAGGATGGGAGCCATTTCGGGGGTATCCATCCCTTTTATCAGGGAAAGGGCATTGTGGAGGACTTCCTGCTTTGTCATTCCTTCCACATTGTAAAAGATACCACCGGCAGAGAGCATTTCCACAATCGAATCACGGATTTCAACAGTGGCGGAGGAAGTACCGCCTTTATCGAGCAGTTTTTGGATGTCTGCCTGTTCCAGGTAGATATCATTGCCAAGTTTATGAGAGGTAATTCTGCCTTCATCGATCCATTGGTAAATAGTTTTTTGAGAAACACCCAGTTGAGTGGCAGCGTCTTTCACACCGATCACTTGTCCAACCTCCGTGATGTTGTGTATAGAATGATTGTCATCTTTATCGAGGGTATGCAAAGTGTCAAAGAAAGAGATGGATTTCTTGAAGTTTTTTGAAAGTGAAATTTTTGAGTGGTAAATATGAGTGATAAGAGTGAATCAGAATATTAAAAAAGGGTATGCTGACATGCGGCATACCCTTTCAACTCAAACTTGTCTGGTGTGAGATCTCCATGCTGGATGTTTGATCATTTCCTCTTTTGCCATCCGCTGCGCATGTTCGTATTCCAGTTTCATTGTTGTAAGCATGTACCGGGTTATATCCTGGAGAACCTCGTCATAGGTCTTCAGATTGCCAAACTCGTCAGTGCAGTACACACAGTAGGGATTAAGAGGGTCTGAACCACCGTGCTGTTCTGCGTTTTCCATTGGCAACCCGCAACTTTTACACACTGTGATGAGCATAATTCCTCCCCTTGATAAAGAGGTTTATCTCCGAATAAAAACCTTGCCATACGTAGAATATTATAATCGATTCATACTGAAACCAAAAAGCAAAACAACGCAGGACTTTTAGAGATAAAAAAGAAACAGGCAGTCATTTCTAACTGCCTGTTGTAAAAAAGATTGAAAGTGCCTTGGATTGGTTATTTTTTGGAGATTCCTCTTTCACTTTCCTTCACGAATTCTATGAAAAGCTTCTGTTCCGGAGATAGATTCTCCATCTTGACAGCTACTTCCATTGCCTGGGTTGTATTCAGTTTTGAATGATAGAATAACTTGTAGATCTCCTTGATCCCTGCAATGGTTTCTGAACTGAAGCCTTTACGCATAAGTCCAACACTGTTCAGACCAACGATCTCATACGGATTCCCCTGGCCCCTTGTATATGGAGGGACATCCTTTTTCACTGCTGAGGCTCCACCAACAAAGGCATGGGTTCCGATATGGACAAATTGATGAATAGCGACCATACCGCCGATGGATACATTATCCTGAACAATGATATGACCTGCCATATTCACAGCATTAGCGATGATGTCGTAACTGCCGATCTGACAATTATGCGCAATGTGGGCATATGCCATGATCAGGTTATTACTGCCAACGACAGTGGATTCAGTGAGACTGTTTGAGCAGTTTATCGTAACGAATTCACGGATGGTGTTATTATCACCAATCTTCACACTTGTGGGTTCTCCCATATTTCAGGTCCTGGGGATGCGTACCGATCACGGCGAATTGTGATATCCGATTCCCATTCCCAATCTGAGTTACACCATCCACTATTACATGGGAAAGGAGATTGTTGTCTTTTCCAATGATCACATTCGGACCAATCACACAATACGGACCGATGATCGTACCTTCACTGATTTGCGCTTTCGGGTCTACAATAGCCGTTGGATGTATCATAGCCATATTTATTTCTCCATGATCTTTGCCAGGAAGTCGCCTTCGCAGACTTTCTCATCACCGACATACGCTTCACCATGCATCTTGGTAATGGTCTTCTTCAGAGAGAGAACCGTCATATCAAAGCGAAGGGTATCTCCGGGTAGAACTGGTTTTCTGAATTTCACATTGTCAATGGCAGCAAAGAGTGCCACATAATTCTGAGGGTCATCAAGCTGGTTGAGAAGCATGATCCCGCCTGTCTGTGCCATGGCTTCAAGAAGGAGTACACCAGGCATGATGGGTAATCCCGGGAAATGCCCCTGGAAGAAAGGTTCATTCATGGTCACATTCTTCATACCAACGATCTTCTCACCTGGAATGAATTCAATGATTTTATCTACAAGTAGGAAGGGGTATCTATGAGGAAGAATCCGCATGATGGCGTTGATATCAAATACCACATCCTTGGCTTTCGTCTTTTGATAAATCTTCTGCAGTTTCTTTTTCTGTTGGATCTGACGCAGTTTCTTCACCAGTTCAACATTTGTCTTATGTCCTGATCGTGCTGCCAGGATATGTCCTTTGATGGGCATCCCAAGTAAGGCGATATCACCAATGAGATCCACCACTTTATGGCGGACAAATTCATTATAATACCGCAGTGGGTGGCTGTTCAGGATTCCCTGCTCTGAAACCGTTACAGGTTCATGATAGGAGAAGATATCCTGCAGGTGCTTCAATTCCTCATCACTGATATTGGGCTCTGCAATCACAAGTGCATTCTCGAGAGAACCGCCCTTGATCAAACCTGCTTCCTTTAGCATGAGTATCTCATTCACAAAGCAGAATGTCCTGGCAGATGCAAATTCCTTCTCATAATATGTCAGGTCAGGTAGCCAGGTATATTGAGTTCCCAAATATGGATGTTTGTAATCGATCATGAAAGTGACCTTCAGCTCATTGGAAGGGATGATCACAATATCTACATTCTCATTGGGAGCGGAAAAATTGATTGGTTCATCAAATTCAAAATATTCTCTTTCAGATTCCTGCTCAACCAGTCCAACCTGTTTCAGCAGGTTCAGAAAGACAATGGCGCTGCCATCGGCAACCGGTGCTTCAGGTCCATTGATCTCGATGCGGATATTATCGATATTCAAACCCTTGATAGCTGAAAGCACATGCTCGATTGTACCGACTGTCGCATTCTTGATGCCAATCGTCGTACCTCTCGAGATATCGACTACATGGTCAATATCGGCAGGGATTTCAGGGCTTCCGGGTAAATCCGTGCGAATAAAGACTATTCCTTCATCCTTGGAAGCCGGCTTGAATGTAATTGTGGATATTTCACCGGAATGGAGACCGATACCGGTATAACTGATGGAACCACCAATCGTTTGTTTTCTTTCTGTCATAAGTTTCTATCCTTCCTCAGGGAAAAAGAATAAAATCCCTGCGAGATATGATATCTATTTGTCTCTTTCTTTCTTGAGTTTACAGATTTCCATCCAGATTTCGGGTAGATGCTTTTCAACTGCCACGATGCGCATCTGTTGTCTTGCATCGATTGCAGGAGTCCCAAAAACCTTGTCATCATCCTTCACGTCGCCTTTTATCCCGGATTGCGCTCCTGCCATGACTCTGTTACCTATCTTTACATGATCTGCTATCCCCACCTGTCCTGCAAGATAAACCACATCACCGATTTCCGTACTTCCTGCAACCCCCACCTGGGCACATAGGATACTACTCTCACCGATTTGGACATTATGCCCAACCTGCACAAGGTTATCCAGCTTTGAGTGCTTCCCAATATAAGTGGTTCCAAGAGTGGCTCGGTCTATACAGCTATTGGCACCGATCTCCACATCATCTTCAATGACCACATTCCCAAGTTGAGGGATCTTTTCCTGCTTCCCTTCATATAGAATATAACCGAAACCATCAGCACCGATCACGACACCTGCATGCAGGATGACCCTGTCTTTCAGTGTGGTTTCGGGATAAATGGTCACATTCGGGAAAAAATGGCATTGCTTTCCAATCATGCTGTTTTCCATGATCACGGTATTCGCATCGATAACTGTTTCACTGCCTATCTCGACATTGTCGCCAATCACTACATAATCGCCAATCCGTACTTTATCAGATACTTTGGCAGTTTTCGAAATCACAGCTGTGGGGGCGATATAGGGAATAAAATTCTGTGAATCGAGAGACATCCATTGCTTTACGACCATCATGAATATGAGATATGGTTTTTCAACGACAAGGAGGTTGGTATTCGGGAGGATATTCGGGTCGAAATCATCCTTAACAATCAGCAATCCAGCTTGTGTTTTCTTTGCTTCCTCAAGGAAATTCTCGTTTTCATAAAAGCAAATGGAACTTGCATCAGCAGTGGATAGATCTGATACACTGCTGAGTGCTGCATCACAACGCTTAATGAGCTTGGACGGAACTTGGGAAGCAATCAGTTCAGGACTTAGAACTAATTGGAACTTTCTCATTTCTTTGGTTTTTTAGGCTTTTCCGATGGTGTTACAGTCGGAGTTGGTGTGTTCTTATTATCACCCGTTGTCGGGGCTGGATTTGTTACAGCATTGTCACCACTTTGTGGAAGACCTTTATTCATTTCGTCGATCACCTGATCTGTAATATCCATGTTCTGCTTTGCATACAGAACAACGCCTGTGCTCACATCGAGAATCAGGGAGTAGTTCTCATCGACAGCGATCTTTTCAATGATCCCGTTGATCTTCTTGGTGACGGGTTCGATCAATTCCTGGTAACGTTGCTTGGCTTTGCCGTTCTCACCGAAATATTCATCGATCATACGGTCACGTTCAGCATTCTTGGCATCGATCTTCGCCTGTGCATCTCTCTTGCCGGATTCAGTCATGGTGAGCTTCTTCTTGTCGAAGTCACTCTGAAGTTGCTTGGAAGTATCATCTAATTCTTTGATCTGATCTTCCCAGTTTTGTCTCTCGGCGGAGAAAACACGTTGGATTTCCTTCGTGTCATTGCATTGTGCTATTACTTTATCTGTATTGATATAAGCAATTTTAACTGCTTGTGCCCAAGCGATAGAGGTCAGGAATAATCCAACGACCATCATGATGATTATTTTTTTCACAATTCCTCCCAGGATTTGATTGGGTTGCTTATTATAATTTCATTCATTATTTAAATTTACGCTTTTCAGTCAACGAATAATTTTTTATATCGGTATCTAAATGTCCTCTCATATTCCTCTTCACAGGGGCATGAAAATAGTATACGGTCATAAAAACAATAAAAGTCCCCGAGATTATATTCCCGGGGACTTTCTTCAATTATTTCCTGATATAGCGAATATCTAACTGGCGGACAGCCAAGGTATCATCGACTCTCCGTACAGGTGTATTGAATGGTGCATTCAGCAGAAGATCGGGATTCGTTTCACATTCATGAGCAATCTCGATCATGGTTGCTGCGAATTCATCCAGCGTCTCCATGCTTTCGGTTTCTGTCGGTTCGATCATGATGGCTTCGTGGATGATGAGCGGGAAATAGATCGTGGGAGCATGATATCCCTTGTCCAGCAGTCTCTTTGCGATATCCAGTGTACGGATGCCGTATTTTTCCTTCTGCCATTCTCCGTCTGCAACAAATTCATGCATGCAGTGAATATCCTTGTGCGAAATATGGTAATATTCCGAAAGCAGTGACTGCAAATAATTGGCATTGATGATGGCATTTTCAGCCACGCGGCGTAGCCCCTTTGCTCCCAGCATCTTGATATAGATATAAGCACGGAGCATAATGGCAAAATTCCCGTAGAATGTATGTACCTTGCCTATGGAATGCTCTGCATGTCCATAATCCAGGAAGAATTGGTCACCATCTGTTTCCACCATGGGAACCGGCAGGAATTTCACCAGGTCCTTACGCACACCCACAGGACCCGATCCCGGTCCACCGCCACCGTGTGGGGTGCCGAAGGTCTTGTGGAGATTGATATGCATCACATCGAAGCCGATCTCACCGGGTTTCACAATTCCCAGGAGCGCATTCAGGTTCGCACCGTCCATATACATCAAGCCATCGACTCCATGGATGATGGAGGCAATTTCCTCGATCTGGTTTTCGAATAAGCCAAGCGTATTCGGGTTCGTCAGCATGAATCCTGCAACAGAATCATCTGCTACTTTGCGGAGTTCTTCCAAATCCACTTTCCCCTGGTCGTTCGATTTGATTTCCACCACTTCGAAGCCGACCAGTGTGCTGCTTGCCGGATTTGTCCCATGTGCAGAATCGGGGAGGATGATCTTTTTCTTATGCGTGTTACCCTTTGCTTTGTGGTAAGCACTGATCACCTTCAATCCGGTGAATTCACCCTGTGCACCAGCCACAGGCTGCAGGGAGACTTTTTCAAAGCCTGATATCTCTGCCAAATCCTTCTGCAATTCATACATGATCTCAAGAGCACCTTGGATCGTCTGATTCGGTTGAAGCGGATGCAGATTATTGAAACAGGAGTGCTTCACAAGTGTCTCGTGCAGTTTGGGATTGTATTTCATGGTGCAGGATCCCAGCGGGTAGAATCCCTTTTCGATGCAATGATTCTTCTGGCTGAGCTCGATGAAGTGACGCATGGTGTCCAATTCACTCACTTCGGGCAATTCCGGGGTGTTTTGACGCATATATTTGGAAGGAATGCAATCCTTCAGATCAATTGAAACATCATTCTTGGGTAATGTACAACCTTTTCTTCCGGGGGAGCTAATGTCGAATATCATCTTAGACATGAGACACCTCCTTCAGCATATTGACCAGATCATCCATTTCAGCTTTACTCTTCTTTTCTGTCACAGCGATCATGAGATGGTTCGGTTCACCATAGGGAGCCATATCCACACCTGCGTAAATGGCAGAAGGTAAGAGTCTCTGTATGATCTTTTCCGCAGAAACGGATGCTTTTACAACAAATTCCTTGAAGAAGGGCACATTCGGATATGCTAGCTCAAATCCTGGGATGGAACAGATTTCCTTCGCAAGATAATAGGCTTTTGTTGTCGATTGAATTGCAACTTCCCGAAGTCCTTCCTTGCCGATAAGGCACATATAGACGCATGCTGCCAACGCACACAGGGATTCATTGGAACAGATGTTGGATGTTGCCTTTTCCCTGCGGATATGCTGTTCACGTGCCTGGAGAGTCAGGCAGTATGCTCTCTTGCCTTCTGTATCGAGAGTAGCTCCAACGATCCTGCCCGGCATCATGCGGGCTAAGTCCATCTTGGCTGCAAAGAAACCGAATAATGGTCCGCCAAAGTACATGCTGTTGCCGAGAGCCTGTCCTTCACCAATGACGACATCAGCACCATATTCAGCCGGAGAAGCGATGACACCAAGGGAAATGGGATCGGCAGCTACAATATATAGTGCTTTCTTCTGCGTTTTCACGATGTCATTCACAGCGATGCCATCTTCGAGGTTTCCGAAGAAATTGGGGGTTTGAAGAAGGACACAGGATGTCTGTTCATCCACGGCGGCTTTTAAGGCATCCAAATCGACAGTTCCATTCTTCGATGGAATCATCACGATTTCCACACCGATTCCTTCCGTATAGGCACGAATGACCTGTATGAAATTCGGATGGATGGTACCAGCGATCAAAGCCTTCCTTAGTTTGTTCTTACGCACTGCAAGAAGGATGGCTTCTGCTGCAGCAGTTGCTCCATCATACATGCTGGCATTGGCGATTTCCATGCCCGTCAACTCACAGATCATCGTCTGATATTCATAAATAAACTGCAAAGTACCTTGGCTTACTTCTGCCTGGTATGGAGTATAGGCAGTCAGGAATTCAGGACGTGAAGTGATGGAATCCACTGCTGCCGGAATATAATGATCATATACGCCGGCACCGAGGAAGGCATTGGCTGATTGGGTACAAAGGTTGTTACATGTCAAACCGTGAATTCGTTTGGTGATTTCAATTTCGGATAGGGGAGAATCCAGATTCAGGTCTTTTTTCAACCTGAATTTCTCCGGAATATCCTGAATGAGATCGGAAAACTGGTGAACTCCAATGCGTTCAAGCATCTTCTGGCGTTCGCCGTCTGTGTTGGAAATATACGGCATCGCTGTCTCCTCTCTATTTTAATTGTTTTTTTAGCAGATTTTCTACTGGAAAATTTTTGTCAAGGAGAAGGTCTTGCACTTTATGTGTTTATTGGTAAAATGGGATTCATTTCTCCCTATTGTAAGGGAGATGCCCGAAGGGCAGAGAGATAAAACGGGTTTACTGCCGCAAACCCCTACTTATCCTTCTGAAAAACTATGAGGCTCTTGTTACGAATAATTCTCACCCTCGCTTTTACTAAAGAGAGGGGGGCGGGGGGGTGAGTTGCAATACCAAGAAGTAATATTGTATAGGTGAATGAAAATTCACCTCGCACGCCGATAACAAATCGGCGCTCCGCTCTGCA
>DAONDQ010000111.1:0-9890 GCA_035402645.1 Candidatus Cloacimonadota bacterium
CTACATTTTATTTTGCTGCCTTGATCAATGACATCTATGTCAAATTCAAGAATAGGCGTGAAAAGGAAGGTGAAGAAGCAACAGCATAGTATCATAGACTCGAGGACCAAAAAGCATACAATAACACTCTTCCGAGAGTTGATGTAAGTGATTTGAATCCCCTTGATTTCAAAGCACCCACGAAATCAGTGCCTAAGAAAAAGCCCCAGGATGATGAGCCGGAAGACCAGCAATAATATTATGAGTAGGAGAAAAGTATGTTTCATGTACATGTCGATTTGAAGGATAACAGAAAAGTTGATGCGAGCATCCGAGAATTCACAATCAGGACAGATCAGCCCTTTGCAGATGGCGGAGATAATTCTGCACCCAGTCCTTTCGAGTATTTCCTGGCTTCTTTAGCCACTTGTGCCGGAATTTACGTGAAGGGATTCTGCATGAAGAGAAATATCGATACAGATGATATCAAGCTCGATCTGACGACAGAATATGGTTTTGATGGTAAGATGAACAAGATCAAGATCGCCATCTCTGTTCCACAGGGATTTCCGGAGCAATATCTTCATTCGCTCATCAGTGTTTCTGAATTGTGTGCTGTGAAAAAAGTGATTCAGTCACCACCGGAGTTTGAAATAACCACAGCATATAAATGATATAAAGAAGCCGAAAGGCTTCTTTTTTTTTATCTTGTCAGTTATCTTGAGTCTTATGGAATGCCTTTTGCACTAAATTATAGATAGAAAACTGATATAGAATTGGAGGATCCCGAATGAAGTATATCCTGATCTCTTTACTGCTATTTACCATTGCGAGCATGTTTGCTGCTCCAGTGTTTAATACTCCTGTTGAATTGACTCAACCGGATGGAACTAAGATACAGGCGTTAGCCAGTGGAGATGAATTCCATAACTGGCTTCATGATAAAGACCATTATACCATCATCCAGAATCCCAATACAGGGTGGTATACCTATGCAGTAAAGAATGGGGAAGGAGTCGCCCCAAGTTCATTCATCGCGGGAAGAATAGACCCTAAATCAGCAGGACTGGTTCCAAATATCAATGTTTCAGATGAAATTGTGAAAGCAAAGCGCGATGAGTTTGAAAGGAAAACGCTGGAGCATGGCGGATATATCAAAGCGCCTCATACGGGAACCTTGAACAATATCGTTGTGTTCATCCGATTTGCAGGCGAACCCGAATTCAGTGAAACCATCTATGGCTTTGACTACATGTTCAATTCCCATGCACCAGATGCCAATTCCATGTATCATTACTACCAGGTTGCATCTTATGGTCAGTTAGCCATTGATTCTTATTATTATCCAAGTTCACCCGATTCATTCATCGTTTCGTACCAGGATTCACATCCAAGAGGATATTATCAGCCATACAATGAAATGAATCATATTGGCTATACCGGTGGGGATGATGGAGATGTAAGAACAGAGCGTGAGCATAACCTGCTTCTTGCAGCAACCAATGCCATCGCGGTGCAGGTGCCCACGACCCTGAATATCGATGGGGATAATGATGGATATGTGGATAATGTCTGCTATATCGTGAAAGGGTCACCCACAGGATGGGCTTCCCTGCTTTGGCCTCACAGATGGGTGCTATATTCTGTGGATGCAGAGATTAACGGGAAGAGAGTTTGGGATTTCAATCTTCAATTGCAATCCATGACCTACAGTTCCGGAGCAGGTGTGTTGAGTCACGAAATGTTCCACACCTTGGGTTCACCCGATCTGTATCGCTATACCAATACAAATATCGAACCCATCGGGGCTTGGGATTTGATGTCGAATGATCATAATCCGCCTCAGTTCATGGCAGTCTATATGAAATACAAATACGGTCAGTGGCTGACTGATATTCCAACGATCACCACTTCCGGAACATATACTTTAAATCCGAATCAATCCCTTGATAATAGCATTTACAAAATCCCATCCTATAGTCCTACCGAGTATTTCGTTGTTGAATACCGGAACCAGGAAGGAATGTTCGATTCAGTTCCCGGTAAGGGCTTGGTGGTGTATCGCGTGAATACAGATGAAAGCGGAAATGCTTCTGGTCCTCCGGATGAATTCTATATATACAGACCAGGTGGAACGCTTAATATGACCGGGATGATCAATAGTGCAGCCTTTAATGCAGAATCGGGAAGGACTTTCATTAATGACTCATCCAATCCTTCGAGTTTCCTCTCCGATGGAAGCCCGGGTGGATTGGACATCAGTAATGTCGGTACAGCAGGTGAAACGATCAGTTTTGATGTGCGGATCTCAAATATCCAAGTTATGAATCCCAATGGTGGAGAGGTCTGGTTTTATGGAGCTCCCAAAACCATTACCTGGTCTGCGATGAATCATAACGGCAATGTGAAGATTGAATTTTCGACAGATAATGGCGGAAATTGGTCTACTGTCATATCCAGCACTCCCAACACGGGGAGTTACAACTGGAGCTTTGTACCGAACCTGTATTCCACGAATTGCCTGATCAGAATCACGCATCTCACACAGGGATGGGTTGATGAAAGCAATCATCCGTTCTCAATTTTGAATAATGTACCCATACCATTGCTGGGATCACCAGCTAATGGTGCTTCGAGTGTTCCAACGAGTGTGCTTCTTACCTGGGATGCCACTGTAGGAGCAATCTGTTACCAACTCCAGGTTGCATCTGATGAGCAATTCAGTCATCTTGTGATCGATGAGGTTGATATTGCCGATCATTATTATACAACTTTCAGCTTGAGCCCATTCACGACTTATTACTGGCATGTCTGTTCAGTTTCGGAGATCGGACCGAGTGAGTGTTCCATCACGAGGAGTTTCACAACCGGGCAAATCTCGGTTGTTCCGGCAGTTCCTGTGATGCTGGCACCTGTAAACCTGATCACGGGTTTACCAAATAACCCTGTATTTTCCTGGAATGCCAGCTACCAGGCTGATGCCTATGAGTTGGAAGTGGCATATGACTATTTCTTCACACAATTGGTTGTGAATGAGGAAAGCCTGACTGATACTATGTTCCAGGCAACGAATTTAGCACCGAATTCAACATATTATTGGCGAATCAGGTCACATAATATAGTTGGATGGAGTTACTTCACTCTCATACGGTCATTCCAAACAGGGAATTATACAGCCAATCAGGACCATGTGATCACTGCCATAACCAAAAACG
Source organism: Candidatus Cloacimonadota bacterium (assembly GCA_035402645.1). Classification (GTDB taxonomy): domain Bacteria; phylum Cloacimonadota; class Cloacimonadia; order Cloacimonadales; family DAONDQ01; genus DAONDQ01. The sequence continues at coordinate 3,195 of DAONDQ010000111.1, forward strand.
ACCTATTGCCCAATTATCCAAATCCGTTCAATCCTGAAACAACCATTGCGTTTGCTGTCAAAGCCAAAGCGAAAGTGAAATTGGAGATTTACAATGTGTTGGGACAGAAGGTGACGACCCTACTGAATTCAAACATGGATCCGGGCATGCATAAATTAACATGGAATGGTACGAATGCAAACGGGTATAAGGTATCGTCTGGTATCTATTGGGCAAGAATGAATATCGGGAATGACACGTTCACAATGAAGATGCTGCTGCTGAAGTAGTGAATCGAGAACCAGGGGATTCGCTATACTCCGCGCTTCTCCGGGTGCCATATATATTTGTGTAATTGGAGTTGCAATCGGATCGGTAGTCTGTCACGTCTGATCCATTCTGCCAGACTTGACGGTTCGAGTTTGCCATGAACGCAGGAAAAAAGTATCTTTTGCTCAAGCAGGTCATGCTTCCGGATAAATTCCAAAGCCCACTTATAGTCATTTTCATCGCTGAGTACAAATTTGATCTCGTCATGATCCCTGTGTATCTCATTCAGGTTTGAAAGAAGAAAGGCATCACCATATCCGCTTGAGGGGCATTTGATATCCATGATGCAGGTAACATAGAAAGGCACATTCTTGATGTCGATCGTCCCATTTGTTTCAAGCAGTATTTGGTAATCCATATCACGCAGTGTGGAGATCAATTCATATACATCATGCTGAAGCAGAGGCTCGCCACCGGTGATCTCAACCAGTCTGACGGGTTCATATTGCTGCATTTCATCCAAGATGGCTTCTACAGAGTATTTCTTTCCTTCCTCATAAGCATATGTCGTATCACAATAACTGCATCGGATATTACAGCCGCTTAATCTGATGAAGATACAGGGTAAACCCGCATATGTGGACTCTCCCTGGATACTGAGGAATATCTCACTGATGGACAGCATATAGATTCTCCCTGGTTTGGGCGGATTTAAAATGGGAAGTAGGGGAAATCCTTGTGATAACCAAGAATTGAATCGACATCCTGGTTTAGTTTAAGCGGATCGCCGATAACGAACTTGTTTCTGTCATTCACTGCAAAGAATGAATACTCAGACTCATTTACGTGAAAGTGATTGAGATAAGTGGTATCCCCATAAAGAGGCTTGCCTTTGTGGATCATGAATTGAATGTTATTCGGTTCGAGAAAGGCTAAATTCTGATACGGATCGTCATTCAAACTATCACAGATCAGGAGGGAATTGGAATCATCGAGTGAACTATCATCTTCATCAGGTAAAAGAAGGGCTTTCACGGCATTGACTGTAATCATTTCGAGCAGATTCTTCATGGGTATGAAGGGGAATTTCTTATGTATGAAGTGTAGTTCATCAAACATATTCACACTGCCGGATAGAGATGAATCGGTACCGATTACTACATTCACTCCATAATCGAGACAGGTTTCGATATCCAATGTATGATCAAGCAGGTAGAAATTAGAAGATGGACACCAGCAAATGGAAGTGCCGACTTCGGCGCATTGTCTGATCTCATATTTGGTAAGACTCACACCATGGACAATGATTGTATTGGGTTGTAGAATCCCCATTTCCATGAGTTTGGCGAATTCATCACGAGTGTTATCATCGAATCCTTCTCCCAAATGAATGATGAATGGTATCTTGGAATCAGTGAGTGACCATTCTTCAAAGGGAGTCAATCCACCCCACCAGTTTCCCAATGTGAGAGAATGACATTGCCTGTATTTACGGATCACGTCTATAGGGAAGAGGTCGTAGTAGGCATCCTTTTGATTTGGTCCATGATCCTGTACGATCGTGCATCCTGAAAAGAGATTCTTGTATGCGCCCAGTTTCGCCAGGAGAGGAGCATTCCCTGAAAGCAGATCAAAACTACCGTCATTTAGCCAGATTTTATTCCTTTCCAGAACAGAATCGGCAGACTTCATGTCTTCGACCCAGATATGTGAATTGATATAAGGTCTGTGTGCACCTGCCTTGGGATACCAGTTGCCAATCAAGTGATCATGGCAATTCGTAAAGGTTGGATAGGCTGTGGCATCTTTGAATTCAAGTTGAATTTCATCTGTATCCTGATGCCTGATTTGGAACACAGCATTATTTGTATTGCCGCGTCCCGGGAATGCAGCCTTGCCTACAGTGATTTTCATAACCTGACTTCGTTAATTCTCTTTGTCAGCTTTGGTACAATCTCGAATAAATCGCCAACAATTCCCAAGTCTGCTGCCTTGAAGATGGCTGCATCGGGGTCTCTATTGATGGCAATGATATAATCTGATGATTGCATGCCTGCCAAGTGCTGTACTGCACCTGATATGCCACAAGCTATATAGATGCGTGGCTTTACAGTCTTTCCGGTCTGCCCGACCTGGTGTGAATAGGGGATCCATTCAGAATCAACTGCTGCACGGGATGCACCTACAGCTCCACCTAATGAAGCAGCAAGATCTTCGAGAAGTTTGAAGTTCGAAGCATCCTTCAATCCACGTCCTCCGGAAACGATGATATTTGCTTCTACGATATTGATAAGATTGGATTCTTCCTTCACAAAATCAAGATATTCCGAACCTTTCCACTCTTCGGGGAAGTCGATGGTCTCCATCAGGACGATGCCTGATCGATTCGGGTCTCTCTCACTCGGGTTCATGACTTTATGCCTTACGGTTGCCATTTGCGGTCTGTGATTGGGGGTAATGATGGTTGCCATGATATTACCACCGAAGGCAGGACGTGTCTGCTGCAGATTACGGGTTTCCGTATCGATCTTCAAGCCTGTGCAATCGGCTGTGAGACCTGTTCTCAGGGTTACTGCCACACGCGGGATGAAGGAACGTCCGGTTGCCGTTGCACCTGCGAGAATGATCTCAGGATTGAATTTCCTGCTGATCTCAGTCAGTGCATACGCATATCTTTCTTCTGTATAATGAAGCAGAGCCGGATCATCGACAACAATCACCTTATCAGCGCCGAAGGCAATCAGTTCAGAACTGAGTGGTTCAACTTCCGAACCAAGCAATACTGCACTCAACTCTACTTCCAGTTCATCTGCAAGTTCTCGACCCTTGCCCAATAACTCCAGGGTTACAGGGGCAATGGCGCCATGATGTTGTTCGGCATAAACCCAAACGCCGGAAAAATCTTCCTTATTCAAGATCTGTTTGGTTGTCTTGCGAATCATGATCGCTTCAAATTTACAGGCGCTTACGCATGCTCCGCAGAGAACACATTTATCCGTATTGATTTCCGCTACTTTGTTCGTTATGGTAATTGCATCATAGGCACAGGCTTTCACGCACAAGCCACAACCTACACATTTATCCACGATCACTTCAATCATGGGAGAACTCCTTCATTTGATAATAATGGCTTTTATAGGCAGAATAAAGCAAATCCGTCAAGACATTTATATCTTGGAAAAATCAAAAAAGGTTCTAAGTTAATAGAACCTTTTTATCTATACCATTCAAGAATGATTATCTAATTCTTTTTTTATGACGATTCTTGCGTAGGCGTTTCTTTCTCTTGTGCGTTGCGATTTTGTGTCTTTTTCTCTTTTTCCCGCAGGGCATTTGCTACCTCCTATCGAAAGCGTTATTTATCAGAAATCTCAGTCTTGAATTCACGTGAGAACTTAAATGTAGGAACAGTTCTTTCAGGAACTGGAATCTTTTCGTCAGTTTTGGGATTGCGTCCAATGCGTGGCTTTCTTACTTTCAGTTTGAAAGTGCCAAAACCTCTGATCTCGATATGATTTCCTTCCTTCATGCTATCTTTGATTGATTGCAGAAAAGTATCAACGACTATCGCAACGTCCTTGCGAATGATACCTGTGTCAGTCGAAATAATTTTCACTAAATCTGCTTTAGTCATTTGGTTCTCCTTGTCTATATATATGATATTGAAATAACTTCATGAATATAAAGGGTTTAAAATTGAAATACCCTGAATGTGTCAAGAGAAATAAATCATTTATTTCGTTAAGTAATTGAAATTCTTAAGAATATAGAAATATTGAATCCTTTGCTTGACATATTCATTCTTTTGCATAATTCTATAACAGTTTGTATACATGGAGAGCATGATGAGGAGGATTGATGATCGAGATTGTGAAAGGTGATATCACAAAGATGCAGGTCGATGCCATCGTCAATGCTGCGAATACTTCACTCCGGAGCGGAGGTGGGGTGGACGGCGCTATTCATCTTGTTGCCGGTCCTTCACTCTTGGAGGAATGCATCAGGATTGGTCGCTGCCCTGTGGGTGAAGCGAGACTCACCTTGGGATACAGGCTGCCATCTTCCCATGTGATCCATACGGTGGGACCCATCTGGAGAGATGGGCAGCATGGAGAAGAGGAACTTCTGGCAGACTGCTATCGGAATACCCTGAATCTCGCGAATGACAACGCATTCGAGACCGTCGCTTTTCCTGCGATTTCCACAGGCGCCTATGGCTTTCCGAAGATTTTGGCAGCACAAATTGCAATCCGTGAAATTCGGGATCATGAAAGGAAGAATGTATATCCCAAATTTGTCTATATTGTCTGTTTTGATGAAGAAACTTACGAAATCTACGATCAGATATTGCTCGACGCAGTATTATAGAGTATTTTATCAATAGAACAATTTTGATAGAGCCCAATATGAATGGATGAGGTGTGATCTTGAAAAAACTGAATCATGAACTGATGAACTTCTTTACCAAACATTATAAACCCGGTATTATCGGGCTTGTCGGCACAAACGATAAGATCGGTCATGCCATTCGCAGAGGCGAGAGAAGAATGAGTGATGGACAGCCATCCTGGTGGTCACATTGTTTCATTATGGGTCAGAAGCGTCTTGATTTCAGATGCCCCGGTGATACTCCCGTGGAAACAATATATGTGTTCGAAAGCGATATCAAATTGAATATCGAACGCATGGAAATACGGAATGGCGCACAGGAAAACTGGCTTGGCAAATGGTGCGATAACAAGGTAGAGCATGCGGCTATCATCGATTTTGATCTCAATCTGTTCCAGGAGCAGATTGTCCTTGCTTCTGCACTGCAAATGATCTCTGACGATGTCATGTATCCCATTGGCGGTCTGTTCCATACCTGGCTTGCAATCCAACTGCACAAATTCGGTTTCAAAAATCCTCTTGCCGGACTTCATGCCCTGTTCTGCAGTTCCTATGCAAGAAGATGCTATCAAACAGCAGGTGCTGACTTTCTCGGGGCGGATGTTGATTTGTTCAATACCACACCTGAGCATATTGCGCAGGCGGGAAAAGATAAATTGATCATTTGGAAATAATCTGATTCTTCGGAGGAAGAACGATTATTGATTGATGGGATTTTCACTTTCACGGGACACAGGAGGTTCATATGCTGGTTTTCATCAGCGACTTACATTTTGAAGACGGCTCTGCCGGTACGCATAATATCAATTTTCATGCTTTCAAAGGCTTCACAGAAGACCTTATTCAACTCAGTGAAGATGCCAAAGAAGTGCAAATTATCCTTTTAGGTGATATCTTTGATTTAAATCGTAGTGCAACATGGTTCGAAGCAGGTATGACAAAACCCTGGTCAACCGAAGACTTATTTTCACCGGAAGTGGGAAGATCAGCAGGTAAGATTCTCTCCAAGATCATCAATGGCAACAGGCAATCACTGGATATCATCAAGTCATGGACGAATGGTGCGCTGGGAAACAAGAAAGTGGAGATCATCTTCATTCCGGGCAATCATGATCGTTTGGTCAATTGTTTCCCGCATCTTCGAGCCAGGATCAGGAAGATTTTCAATATGTCAGACAGTGATGCTGAATTCGATCATGTCTTTAAGAATCAGGAATGCAAAGTATTTGCGTTTCATGGGCATGAGTACGATCCCACGAATTTCGGGACTGATTTCAAACATGGCATTCATTTTGATGATCAGGATATGTACCAGCGCATTCCCATGGGTGATGTGATCTCTGCAGAATTTGGAGCGCAGCTTTATTACCTTGCAAAGATGATGCAGAACCAACAGCATATTCCGGACTCACCCGAATTCACCATGTTCCTGGAACATATTTCCGAGATCGATAATGTCCGTCCTTCTTCGGCAGTTTTCGATTGGTTGTACTACCAGTTAAAGAATGAAAAATCTTATGCAGATTTCTTTAAGATGGTCATCGATCAGGTGGTGCATAATATTCTGGGACTGGACTATGTGCAGAAATGGCTGGATTTGAACAAGGAGTATGGAGCTCTTTACAAACTCGCGGACGGCATTGAAACATTATACAACATTCTTGCCAAGAAGGATAAGAATATCACAGGTGATATAGTGGAATGGTACTTTTCTCACCTGTATGGAAAACTTGGCTCAGGCGAGCATCATAACGAAACGATACGTGACCAGGTTTCTTCCACACTCATTCCAATCTGGGGTGATTACGACTATTTTATCGCCGGGCATACCCACAAACACATTCTCATGCCTATCCGTGTCATGAATGACGGCAGGGAAAAGGTCTATATCAATACGGGAACCTGGCGCAAGAATGTCCTGAAATGCTATCAGCCGGGTTATCATATAGTCAATCAACTGACTTCATTATGTTTCTATAGCCCTGATGAGAATCATGATAAAAAACGTAACCAAATCTATGAAATCTGGAATGGAACACTGAAGGAAGAAGCGAATAG
>DAONDQ010000112.1:0-9748 GCA_035402645.1 Candidatus Cloacimonadota bacterium
CAGTTGGGCAATCTTTGTATATCCGTTCTTCAATGCAAAGCAGAGAAATGCTTTGGCTCTGTTTTGGAAAATGAGCATGCTAAAGATATTCAGACAGTCCTCCTGCATTTCCTGATAAAACTCAAAGAGCAGCTGTTCAGTTGACTTTTCAGGCTGACTGTCTCGAAGCGAACAAAACATAATGTAGAATACACATCTGATCGTCAGATCTGCTAATTTGTGGTGATATTTCGATGATTTGCTCTGGCCAAAACCAAAATGCTGTTTCAGATCTCTGAACACAACTTCAACAGCCCAGCGTCTCAAGTATAATGCAAGGATTTCCATTTCTGACAATTCGGTATTATGAGATAGAATAAAAATTGACATATAAATTGAAAATTGCTTAATTGTATATATTTATGCGGGAGGCAATTATGAAACGTATTTTTCTATCCTTATTCTTGCTTTTAGCATTACACTTATCTTTATTTGCTATAGGAGATGGATCATTTGATAATCCATACACTACAGAGATTTTGCCATTAATTCCTAATCCAAATAATAATTATTTCATTGGACGTATTTACAAACAAAGTAATACAACTTACAAGATTAACTATAATGGGGCAAACTATTCAGTAGATTCGGGATTTGTAGATAACTATATTAAACCATATTTCAATATGACTGGTTCATCATCAACTTTTGTTACTTCGTATTTGCTATTTCAATATAATTCTGTAAATGGAAGTCCACAGACTATTACTCTACAAGATTTTTGTCTTCTTGATACTTATTCATCACATTTTCAAAACCCACATGAATATCTCTTGAAAAACCTCTATGGAGTCAAAACAGGAAGCTCTACAACTAGTGCTATTGAACATTTTGTTAAAGATACTGAATTAAATCCAGTAAGTTGGGCTATTAATCATGACCCGGTTTATAATGATGAAGATATTTTTGGTCTTCAAAAGATGACAGAGAATGCATATAAGGGTTTAGTCACAGAAAGAAATGCGAGTAAAGTTGAGTCTGCTAAAGTGGCTTTATATAGATTTTTTACAAGTACAAACACGAATGGTAAAAAACTATATGAAATATTTTGTAACGCTTCTTTCAAAAGGAATCTTACGGATTATAATGATTATCATGTACAACCCGGCGATTTTACAGATGGACGTTACGAAGCAGTTAATTATTTTATTGATACTAATGTAAATGATGATCAATATAACTATTATAGAGAAAGGAATTTTGCAACTGGATTGAATTTTATTGCAATATCCTATGATATACTCTATTATACATTTACATCTGCAGAAAGAACAGAAATTGAAACGGCAATGGGCATCTTCAATCATGAATGTTGGGCTTTTATGGGAGATGAAGGTAATTGGCAAAATTTCTGGCATCGATGTTTGAGTGCCGGAGGTCTAGTAAATTACAAAAACTTTAATGCTACTAATATCCAGTGTACGGATTATATGACGATGTATGCAGGAATGGGGTATTTAGCTCTATTTAAAGACCCAGATAATAATATACTGCAGGGGGTAAAGGACACTTTTATTCATTTTAATGATACTGATAATCAATATACATTTACGAAAGCAGGAATCTATACTGCGGGGTTAACATACCAAAGCCGTGCACTATATTTACCAAGCTTGTTCTTTACTGCTTTAAATAGAAAGGAAGGTATGAATTTATGGAATAGTCCCTTCATGAATAATTGTATGAAAGCAACCTTAGCACGTGTTGACAATAGCGGTGGACATTTGATTGAAAATGATGAGTGGCGAAATGAAGATAACCCGGAAGAAGGGGGCAGCCGTACAGATCGGATTATGCGTGGGATTCTACCATACTATTTTCAAAATACAAATTCATCTGATGATACAAAAGATGTAATCGGCTGGTATATGCATAAATTGATAGATAACAGCCAACTTCTCTCAAACCTTTATCCGGATCAAGCTAATGCTGATGGAGTTCCATCAAATATTGATTTTGTCTTATCATACAATCCTTCTGTTTTGGATAATTTCACAAGTAGCACAAATAATCCTCTTTTTAATGATGAACTATATTCGGATGAGGAAATGACAATAATGAGACCAGATTTAAATACAAATGAGGATGATTCTTATTTATATATCAATCATGAGCATTCACGTCGCACAAACCATAAGCAGGATGAGAAGACAAATTTTCAATTGTACTATCATCAAATACCCATCATTATTAACAGCGGTTATTATCGCTATAATGATAGTGTCGCTGACGATAATTGGGATTCAAGAACGTGGATTGCATCATCTTATGCGAAGAATCTCGTTATTGCAGACCCGAACTATGCGGAAGAAGAAACTTTTATTACGCACAGATGGGTAACCCCAGATACGACCGGTTTTCTTGAGTTAAAATCACCATTTTCTTCAAACGAGTGGTGTTATCGAAACAATGATTATGCATTTATTACTCCAGCAATTAAAGAAATGCAACTGGATTCTAATACTGGTATTAAACATGCGAAAGTCAGTACCGAATATAATAATGAATCTTATGATGAGATAACCAGGGTAAATCCAATAGCAAGTGGACATCCCAATGCTCAAGTTAATCGCAATTTCTATAAAATTCCTGATGAAGAAACATATTTTATCTATGATGAGGTTCTAAATCTTTCTGGAATCAATCACACTTATTCTGATCAAATTCATTTAGCAGTAGGTTGTATACCACAGCTTATTAATACGAGTTATCCTAATTTGTATAAGACAAGTATTCCGGGAAACGCAGACAAATTATACTTAGCTATGGGGGATAACTTAGGTGCAAGCACTAACTGTACAACAGTGCCCGAAGCATGGGATGCAGGTTTAGATGGTTGGCATACAAGAATTAGGACGGAACCAACAGCTCTTTCTACGTCAAACCATTCTTTCCTTATCACTCTAAATATACTAGATTCCGATGTAACACAATTTTACACAAAAAAAGGATCTAATTATTTTATCACATATAGAACGATAGGGAATGAATTAACAATAGCTGGTGTTACAAATGGCGCAAGTAATATTACAGTGCCTGGGATAACACCTGCTTTTCAAACGGATGCCAAGTTTTTCTACGTATGCTATAATACAAATCTAAACAAAATAGAAAAACTGGTTGTTAATACTGGAACTTATTTCAATACTTCAACGATAAACTGCTTCTATTGCATTAGTCCTACAATGGAAGAAGTCATGATCAAATATTCCGGTGATTCAGATTCGTATGATCATGCCAATATCGATTATATAGTCAAAAAATATGCACAGAACCCCGCATATTCAATGTACTTTGCCAAACAAGGGATTAATAACTTGAATAATGTAACATTTACTCCTCATTTGTATTCCCCCGATGGCAGTGTTAATTTCAAAATTCAAGAAACTGTACCGGATAATTTGAAGAAAACAATTGATGGGAATAAACTTAGAATTACTTCGTATGATAAAAATCGTTTCATAACTCTGAAATCAATGGTAACAGGTACTTGTAATACTCTTTCTGTTTATGAAAAGGGTTCAGAATCCTTCCCGATAACAGGCACTTCACCTGCAGGAGTTCCCTTCACACAAATTGTAAGTGGGAATTTTGATGGTGGTGCTGATGACGAAATTGCTTGTCTTTACAAAGTATATGGTTATTATAAATTCCAGATTTATAATCCAGGAGCGACAGATACCCCAACTTATCCATATGGCTATGGGGCACCGGCATACAGCCAAATTGATTGCATTGGTACGGGAATGTCAAGAGATGGGGTTATTATGAAATCCGGTGACTGTAATCATGACGGAATTGATGAAGTAGTGTTCTATTGTCCAGGAACAAGTTCAATTCCGGATTCGATACTCGTCGTCTCAACAACTGGATTACCTACAAAGATATACTCTTCAATAGGCTTGAATGGAGGTGTCAGATATACGCATATGGTGATTGGTGATTTTAATAATGACACATGGGATGAAATCTATCTGTATCGAAATTATAATGGCATTGGTTTACAAACCTCTTCATACTATTTGAACACACCACTCCATGCACCTATTGAGAATTTTGGAACGCACATCTCTTCAGCCTATGGACCTGCCACAACAAACGGAACCGTTACACTGCAAAATATTCTCATGGACAAGATTAACGCAGATTCGGAGCCTGATTGTGAATTAGTAATGCACTTCCAAAGTAAGACAAATAAATACGGTCCGTTATCAACGTTTGATAAAATCTACAATTTTGATACAAATATGCATTTCTCTTTAATTGACTCGTTGTCAGGCTCTAATAATGTGAGTACTACAAATTATTTTACATCTATTGCAACAGGTGATTTTGATAATGATGGGCAAGACGAATTAGGTTTGCAATTGAAAACTTCTGATGAAGATGGTTATGGATTAATATCGATTTATAAATTAGGTAGCGGATACAATGGGAACTCACCTGGATATTATCATATGCATATTGAACCAGGTCAGGATATGATTGCCTCATTCAATGCATACTTAACAGGTGAAACCGGTAGAGGTCAGGAATCACCTGAAGTATCCCCGATGGTCTTTTCTTTAAAACAAAATTATCCAAATCCTTTCGTAAAAAATACGAAAATTGAGTTTAGCTTGGCACAAGATTCAAAGATATCTTTGCTGATTTATAACATCAAAGGACAATTGGTTCGTCAACTCGTGAATGAAACAAAAGCGGTGGGTAGTCATACAATTGACTGGGATGGAACGAATATGCAAGAAAGTAGGGTAGCTTCAGGTATTTACTTCTATCGTTTAGATAACGGTAAAAAAGTGATTACTAAAAAAATGCTGCTTCTGAAATAGCCCAAATACGAACAAAATAGAGAAACTTATTGTCCGGCAAGAATCATTTAGGATACTTGCCGGCTTTTGATTTGAAATACTGCTACTCTGTATCAAACATATTAGAAACTCTCGTGTTAACTTTATTGTTTTGCAGTGGTATGTAAGGAGAGTTATATCTAATCTTTCCAATACGTAAGTTATTGAAAATAGGTTATGCACTTTGTGAAGATATCTCACAAGGCATTAAACGGCAATACGATACGGGAGTTTCTTAAAAATCAAAATTATCTAGCTCCACTATTTTGTCATAATATCACTGCTCATCGAAGAACTTTCTTATCATAGCATCGAAGTTATCCAAGAGTTCTGCAATCTCCGTATATCAGTTCTCCAAGGCGTAGCAGAGAAATGAGTTAGCTTTGCTTTGAAAGATAATAAAGCATAAGATATCCAGCCAGTTTTCCTGCATTTCCTGATAAAATTCAAAGAGGAGTTGTTCTGTTGATTTCTCAGGATGATCATTGCGAAGTGAACAAAAGAGGGATTCCAGGTGATTATGGCTGTCTGGTCTAATGGAGTAACCACCATCCCCATAGATTTTGAAATCAAGATAGGTAAATCCAGGATTAAGCATGTAGCCAAAACACATTATCACAGGGCACACATACCGAACAGCGGGAACGCATGGCAAAACAAAAAAAGATCATTATTGCCATTCCCCTTTTTCATTCCCAAATAGTAGTATTTCTAGCTCTCCCGCCACTTCGTGCCACCTTGCAGAAGAATCTAGTGACTAGAGGCTAGAGACTTGTATCAGTTAAAAGATAATAACTAAAAACTAAAAATTGCAGAAGCAGAGCATCAAACTCTCTGTCACTTTGTGACATCACTTCGACAAGCTCAGTACGGCGCTTCCTTTATCCAAAGGGAGAAATGGTAGGGGGGTTATTAGTCTTTCTGCCAATTCTTAACTCTTAACTTTTAATTCATTGGATTACCCCCCTTAATCCCCCCTCGGGTAGGGGGGTTACTCCCATTCAATCGTTGCTGGAGGCTTTGAACTGATGTCATAGACTACACGGTTGATGCCTTTTACTTCATTTATAATCCTGTTCGATACTCTTTTCAAAAATGAATATGGTAATTCTGTCCAATCTGCCGTCATTCCATCAGAACTATTCACAGCACGTAGAGCACATACATAATCGTAAGTACGCTCATCACCCATCACGCCTACAGATTGTACCGGTAACAGGACTGCAAATGCCTGCCAGGTTGAATCATAAAGCCCTTGTTCATGTAATTCATTGATGAATATCTGATCCACATCCTGTAACAAATTGATTTTCTCTTTCGTAATCTCACCTAATATCCTTACTGCAAGACCCGGACCTGGGAAAGGATGCCTTCGAATGAGACTTTCCGGTAACCCCAATTCCCTGCCCACAGTCCTGACTTCATCCTTGAAGAGTTCTCGAAGTGGTTCGATGAGTTCCAAATTCATTTTCTCAGGTAAACCACCTACATTGTGATGTGATTTGATTGTGGCTGATGGACCTTTAAATGACACGCTTTCTATGACATCAGGATACAGAGTCCCTTGTGCTAAGAATCTGGCATCAGGATATTCAGAAGCTTCTTTTTCAAATACTTCAATAAAAGTTTTCCCAATGATCTTTCTTTTCATTTCCGGGTCAGAAATTCCCTTCAAAGGCTCCAAAAATGCATTTTCTGCGTATATTACCTTTAGTGGCAATCCAAATCCTATTTTGAAAATATCGATCACATCCTGGGCTTCATTTTTCCTTAGAAGCCCTGTGTCGACAAAAATCGGGATAAGATTATCACCAATTGATTTAAATAGCAAAGCGGCAGCAACCGAAGAATCAACTCCACCACTTAATCCCAGTATCACTTTTCTTTCTCCAACCTTCTGAAGGATATTCTCTATCGTAGTATCTATAAATGAAATGGGAGTCCAATCACAGGTGCACTGTGCAATATTTAGGCAAAAATTCGATAGAATCAACTTCCCGTTCTTTGAATGTGCTACTTCGGGATGGAATTGCAAGCCGAAAATCGGTTTTGAAACATGAGCAACCGCGGCGATTGGTGTGTTTGCGCTTTCCCCAATAATCCTAAATCCTTCTGGAATCTTCATCACACTGTCACCATGGCTCATCCAGACAATTTCCTTTTTCTCGAGTCCCTGAAAAAGAGGGTGTGTCGTATCTGCAAGGAATTCTGCAAATCCATATTCCTTTTTCAGTGCGCTTTCTACAGCAGCACCTGATAAATGTGATATAAGTTGCATACCATAACAGATTCCCAGGATCGGTACAGGCATTTCCAAAATCCTGATATCGGGAATTGGAGCGAATTCAAAGGTTACACTTGACGGGCTGCCGGAAAGTATGATTGCTTTAGGATTCTTCGCTTCTACCGCATCATATGTAACATTATACGGAACGATCTCACAATATACGTTCATGCTGCGTATGGTTTTTGCGATCAGTTGTGTATATTGAGAACCAAAATCAAGGATGAGGATAACTTCATGCAACATTGATAACCTCTTCTTAGAGTCTTGAAATTAAGCCAAAGGCAATATTGCCTATTTTTTCTTCCCCTATTGTCGTCGCAGGACCATGACCCGGAAGGACAATGGTTTCGTCAGGTAATTCGAATAATATTTGTTGGATCGAATGCTGAAGTTTCAGGTTGTTTCCCCCAGGCAAATCAGTTCTTCCCACATCTTCTTGAAATAATGTATCTCCACTAAATAATAAACCATCACCATAAATGCAAATTCCGCCTTCCGTATGTCCCGGTGTGTGGATTACTTTCATTTCAGATTCACCGATTTTCAAGATATCACCATCTGCCAATATGATATCAGCCTGAGGAGAGGTTAGTTTCATACCCGCCATCGTTGATAGGTTTTTCGTTGAATTGTTGAGGTGCTCTGCGTCTAACAGATGAATCGCTATTGGAGCCTTGCTCTTCTCTTTGAAGAAATCGTTCCCACCTATATGATCTGCATGACCATGCGTATTGATGATATATTTGATCTTCAAGCCCTTTTCAACAATTCGATTCCAAAGCGGAATCGAAGGAGCAGCAGGATCAATTAACAAGGCTTCGTGAGAAGATTCGTCCCAGCAAAGATACGTATTTGTTTCATAACCACCCAACAGGATATGAACTTCGTATTTCACACATTCTCCTTTAATTGATTCTTAATTTTTCGAGCTGATTCGGTTCTATGCCACCCACTACAATTGAACCGAGTAATTTATCTCTCATCCCATATTGCATAGATCCATCCTGATTTTTCAAATGCTTGTTATAGGATAGCACCAAGCTGGCTGCATATTTGATCAGATCTAAATTCATGGATTCGCTTGTAACAATTACACCCAAAGGACCGGGTATATCAGAATTCCAGATGTAAATTTCTTCATCGAGCAATCCCAATAACATATTGTTCTCTGTATCATCGCGCCCCATGATGAGTTTTGTTTGATTATTAAGTCTGAAATGTCTCCCAATCTGCAGGAACTTTATCTGATTCTTATCCAATTGCTCGTGATGAATCAGATCATAAAGTCGAATCACCATATTTTTATCCGTAAGTGAGCAACCTCCTGCTGGTGCCTGCCATTCTTTCAAACCCAATTCTTCAGCAAGTTCAATCTGCCTTTTCCTTCCTCTTCCCGAAAAATCAAGCATTTCATTCTTATCCACCCAGCCCTCACGAATAGGAAGAGTATCAGGCAGAAGTTTCTGGCATAACGGGCGAATGATCAGGTCTTTCACATTACTCAACTTACGTACTGCATTCATAGCATCCATTCGTTGTGACATGGGCCTTTGTCCCAGTACTTCTCCAGAAATAATGAAATCAGCATTGTATTTTGTTAATAACTCACCTGCAATGCGAAACATAAGCCCATGACAATCAATACAGGGATTTAACTGTTTTCCATAACCATACCTTGGATTCTTAAGCATCTCAAGATGATGATCACTAATATCAACCACTTCGATATCGAAATTTGCTGAATGGGCTGATTCGATTGCCTTTTGCTCTGAAAAGAAAAGTGATTTAAAAAAGATAGGTGTGACATGATAGCCAAGTTTGCGCATAAAGAGAACGACAAGCATACTATCCAAGCCGCCCGAAAATAATGAGATCGCACTATGCTGTTTCAATAAAGGACTCCATATAAGAAAAAACCCATAGCAAAGCCATGGGTAAAGTACTGGAGCTAAAGGGGGGATTTGAACCCCCGACCTGCTGATTACGAATCAGCTGCTCTACCACTGAGCTACTTTAGCGTTTTTTCTCACCGGTTATAATAATCGGCTTGAAATTATCATTGATCACGGCCAAGTATGATTTCAAGTAAGTTGATTTCTTGAAATAAGGCAATGATTTATTATTCATTTTTACCACATAGGAAGACGGTGTAATAATCTCAAGATTCACATCGACAGAATCTGATAATGAATTGGGAAACCACATATAATTACCATTCAATTTGAACATGCCATCAGCCATCGTACAAAAATCGAAATCCGCCATCGGATTGAGCGAATATCGAATTGTAACCGATAACGAATCAGTGGAAGTACTATCCGAAGGATATTCAAATTCATATAATTTGCAGTCACGCTTGATCTGTGTTAATCTGAAAGGTCTCACATTGGGACCGAAATTTTTCGGCATATAATCATATACTTCTTTTAGCCCTTTCGACCTTCCATTCACTTCGAACGATTCTACAAAAATGTGTTTATCAAGCGCAAAAGCACTTGTTTTGATATTTTGAATTTCCCTTTTATTAATGAATACATCATCTCTGAAGATGAAATTCTGAAGATTTTCATTA
>DAONDQ010000113.1:0-9582 GCA_035402645.1 Candidatus Cloacimonadota bacterium
CCTTTCGATAAACATTTTCTGCTGTCGAGAGGAGGATGCCTGTGGGAACAGAGTTTTTACCACAAATCAATAAGGGGATGTTGAGCTCATTTAGTCGAATGAGAACCTGGTTTGTCAGGAAAGCGCCATAAGAATTCAATACAAGGCAATCGATATTATCGAGGGGAATTTCCTGGGTTGCCTCTCCTTCCTTAATCTGAAGGAATCCGCTCCTGATCGATAAGGAGACTCCCTGCTTATTGATCTCGATCATTTGCATTATTGTTCCCTATTGGGGTCAAAGACTCTACCAATGATATCGATACCTGCTTTTGCTGCATTTAGTTGTTGAAGTTGTTTTGCACTTTTTGGTTCTCCAGCTTCGTCATTCTTTTCTTTTTGAGCAATATGTAGTTCTCTTAGGAAAATTCTTCCTTGGGAAAATCTTCTAACTCGTCTTAACTCACGTTCATTGTTGCTATTCGTATAAGCTACTATATCATCTTTATATAATCGCATAATGAGTTTCGCTTTAGGATAGCTCATTTTCCAACGAGGTATAAATCCTTCTATATGGGCATTATAAATGTTTATTACCTCGTCTTGCCACACAGATTTGGGATTACCAGGTTCTGGGTTATAAATATCGATATATAGGTTCTCTTTGGAAGCATAGTATTTGTAAATTTTACCATTTTTATCTTTTATAGGAATTAAGTTCAAAGGATCATTTTTTTGTATGACTTTGAGCCTTTTAACATTATTTTTATCTGCCCATTCCTTAAGTGCTTTTTTAAATGAACCATCATCACCGTAGAGTTCTCGAAGGGCAAGAAGTTCATCTCTGAATTTTTCGCTTTTAATGATTATGATTTGTTCTTTATTGATAAAGCTAGAAATCTTTTTATATTGAGTAAACAAAGCCATCTTAGCGTTATCTGGATCCTCAGAGTAAAATGATAATGCAGTATCTTCCATAAGAGGACCAACCGTTTGCATTCTTGTTCTGAGCAATTTTGGATTCGGTTGATCGGGTTTATAAGATACTCTAATTCTATTCACCCTTTCATTCAAGTTATCCATACTGAAACCATTCCACGGTTGAGGAAGATTGCTAATAAATCTGCCAGGGCTATCTTTAATAGCGTTGGCATATTTTTGAATCATAGACTGTGATGCCATTGCAATCACAAATGCATCTATCGCATGATGCCGATGGTCAGTACGTTCTTTTTTATTGGAATCACTAAGAAGTGAATTTAAACCCCAATGTAATCTTAAATCAGATGTTAATCTACCTGTTGGATTTATTATTTTCTCGCAGATAGGTTGAAGATATTCTTTCGCTAATATCGACATGTATCTGGTATCATTAAGCATTCTATCAAGAATCTCATTCTCATCTTCAAACTTTTCCATGGCTTTATTCGTAAAACGCCATTTTTTATTTTCCGGAAGATTATTTGCCCGTTTTAGGATTTCTACCCAGTCGAATCCATCAGGGTTATGCCCAAATGCTTCATAAGGACTTTTTTCTCCTTTTTTGATATTAGCATCACGAAAGCAAAGCGTCTTATTTGCATAACTGTCATCATAAGTACGCGATTTGGGCAGAATATGTTCTATGTCTATATTTGATGAAAAGAGATCTGTAGCTTTAATCTGTCTGCCAGTATATACGCAGCATCTTTCTAGGGGATTCTCTGCAAGTTCAACCCAAAGTTTGTATCTAAATCGATTGTCATAGTTGTTTTTTTTATCCAAGATTGCAAGCTCTTTGGCAATTTCATTGTTGTTTTCTTCATTTTTCTCCTGCACTTTTTTGATTAATCTCTGATATTGAATAAACAGTGATTCTTCTTCGTTATTTTTAATTGGAATTCCTAATTGAGATTTGTAAGCATTCACCATTTTAATACTTGGTGCTGAATCTCTAGCCAATTCAATCGAAATCTCCTTTGGTTCTCCATATCTATCGGTGAGTGCAGTGATAATTCTTCTTATCTGATTTAGAGCTATATGCACTGTTGGATTATTGATCTTTCCAAATTGATCGGCATCCTCATCATGAGACGTTCTTGCTACAGGAAGTACACTTCTTTGAAGAACCTTTCCATAATAGGGGTATTTTTCATCATCTAAATCAACATTAGGATCGTAGTTACTGTGGTTATAACCAACATTTACGCAAGCATCAGAATATTTAATACCATTCATCATCAATGGAATGATTTTGGAAATTGCTTTCAAACTCAAACTTCCAGTTCCGGAGGGAAGACTGATATTCAGAATATTATCTATTTCTGAATATGAATATCCTTTTGCTTTCAACTTTCCAGATACAACTTCATCCTCTTCATGGGAAATTAATAACTCTATTAGGTAGTTTTTCTCTTCATCTGATAAAGCGTTATATTTTGTTTTGAGTTTGGATTTCAGTGCATGATATGATTCATTGCCTTTGAGTTTCTTTTTATTTCCTTTCTCAAAATTGAAAATGTAATCTTCATAGTCCGATTTGAATAATAATGCTCTTACTTTTTCGTATTCCTTTTCCTTCGTAACATTCATATCCTGAAATATGGTATTCCTTTGTTCCTGGGTTAGGTCAATTACTTCTCCTGTTCTAATATTGATCAGTTGAAGATTATTGATTTCCTGTAAAAGACGGAATTGTTGGAATAATGGGTGTGCTTTGGCAATACGTTCTTCTGTTGGTTCCAGATAGCATTTACCCTTTTCTGTGGGTTTGAGTGGTCTTTGATAGAAGATGATGTTTTTTAATTCTTCACCAATGGACTCAGTTAGTTCCTTATGATATTGGCTTTGCTTTTTCCAGAGAAGATCAAATTCATGTTCGACCATATCTCGGGTTGGGAATATCTTTTCTTCGCTGATATCTGATTCATATTTGAATTTTGAAGGTTTTTTCCTATTGTGATCCTTTAAGGCAAGACCGCTGTTGATATTGTATAAATACTCTCCCAAAGAACGTGCATTGGAATTTTCCAGTTGAGTTTGCAGGTTCAATATAGCATCCGATATCTTTGTTCCTTTTTCTTTGGCAGAGTCTTTTCGATTGCTTTTAAAACCTCTTCTTTTGGATAAATGAATAATTGCCCTGCTGAATTCATAAAGGGAAATCTCTTTATCAAGCGCTTTGACTCTAATTTCTAATGGGTCTTTTATGAATAGTGAAGTTCTTTCGTTTTCGTCTTTTGGTAGCAAGGAATGCTCATCGAGGAAGTGAAGCAGTTGTTCTCTTCGAAGAAGATAACGGTCAAGATTTCGTCTCATGGAACGGTAGTTACGTCTTTTAACACTTAACGGTTCCTTGCTCTTATCATCCCTTCCGTCTGGAAATATTCGTACTCCCATATTAATAATATCATAAGGTTCATTATTGTCATTCAATTTCAGCATGCACCAGCCGATGGAAGTGGAACCCATATCGATACCGAGTCTGTAGTTTTCTTTTGTTTTCATTTTTTTCTTGACCTCCGTTAATACATTAATTATTTAGTGAATATGTAACTTTATTAATAAGATTTTGAATGGTGTCAAGCTGTTAATAAGGTTTTCCAACAAATGCCTTCATGGACTTGATCCTTGAAGGCTTTTTTTATTTCCACCTGCGGGCGAGAAAGGTACGAGGAATATAAAGTGTGTCGCCCCTATGGGGCTCTTATCCGGGGGGAATTGCCCCCCCATAGCTCACGCTATGGGCTATGAGGTTTCACCATTACATGGTTCTGTAGCACTCATCATACTCAATGAGCTTTCATAATGGGCTTTTAGGGATAATAACCCCTACATTACCTCAATATTGTGTCACCCGCAAGGGGTTCATATCTTTCTTCATTCACTCCCCATAGCTCACGCTATGGGCTATAAGGTTTCACCATTTCATGGTTTATGTAGCACCATTATACTCAATGAGATATTTTAGAGGTTATTAGGGATCATTGTCCCTATAAAATGAATTTCGTGTATTGTGTTCATTTCGTGTTTTTCGTGTATTTCGTGGTTTTCATGTCTGGAAGACAAATATCGGGCACGCTGAAAAATAACTTGTCCATTCCCTTTCCTGCGTATTTTTTGCTCATCTATGATATTTAGTGAGATTATATGAATAAATGAGGAGAATCCATGCTTGATCTTTTAGGAAATCTGAAAAGAACTCATTACTGCGGTATCTTGACCGCTGATTCTGTAAATCAAAACGTGACTGTGATGGGATGGGTCAATAAGAGAAGAGACCTTGGTGGTCTAACATTCATCGATTTACGTGACGTAACGGGAATTGTCCAGATCGTGGTACGTCCCGAACAGGAAGCAGCAAGCGAGAAAGCGCATGATGTGAGAAATGAATATGTGATCGCTGTTCATGGTATTGTACGCAGACGTGATGAGAATCAGATCAATCGAAATATGCCGACCGGCGAGATCGAAGTGGAAGCAACTCAAATCCTGATACTGAACGATGCCGAGCCTTCACCAGTCCAGCTGAATGAATTGAATATGAGTGATGAAGACCTTCGTCTTGAATATAGATATCTCGACCTGAGAAGACCGGAACTCCAGAAGAATATCATACTGCGGCACAATATGATTGCCCTAATGCGTGATTTCATGAGCCACATGGGTTTCTACGAGATCGAGACACCCATCCTAATGAAGAGTACTCCTGAAGGTGCCAGGGACTATCTTGTCCCGAGCCGCATCCAGTTGGGTAAGTTCTATGCGCTTCCTCAATCACCCCAGATTTATAAGCAATTACTCATGATTGGCGGAATGGACAGGTATTTCCAGATTGCCAGATGCTTCCGTGATGAAGACCTGAGAGCTGACAGACAGCCTGAATTCTCACAACTCGATGTGGAGATGAGTTTTGTGACGCAGGATGATATCTTTACTCTGATGGAAGCATTATTCAAGAAGATGTTTTCTGAATTGATTTGTACGGATATCGAAATACCGTTCCAGAGAATTCCATATCAGGTTTCGATGGATAAATACGGTACAGATAAGCCTGACCTGCGGTTTGGTCTTGAGATCGAAGATATTTCCGAGATTGTAAAAAACAGCAGTTTCCAGGTATTCCAGTCTGCCCTGAATGAAAAAGGTGTGGTTCGATGCCTGAAAGCTCCCGGTTGTGGAAATTTCAGCAGGAAGCAGATCGATGACATGGTGAATTTGGCAAGGCATCTTGGTGGGAAGGGATTAGCTTATGTTAAAGTCACGGATAGCGGATTTGATGGCGGAATAGCCAAATTCCTCAACGAAGAAGAGATCAGTCAGATTGGAAAGAAGATGTCGGCAGTGCCCGGTGACTTATTGTTCTTTGGTGCTGACAGCTGGAAAATGGTATGCAAGATACTTGCAGGTGTACGGAACGAGCTTGGCAGAATGCTGAAATTATATGATGAAAATTCATACGCATTTGCATGGATCGTGGATTTTCCAATTTTTGAATATAACGATGAACTCCAAAAATGGGAACCCGCGCATCACATGTTCACACTTCCTCATGAAGATGACCTGAAGTACTTTAATGAACCAGAAAATTATGGAAAGATAAGAGGGCAACTGTATGACATGGTGTGCAACGGCATGGAATTAGCCTCGGGAAGTATTCGCTGCCATCGTCTGGATATCCAGAGAAGGATATTCCAGGTTCTCGGATTCGAAGAAAAGGATTTGCAGGATAAATTCGGTTATTTCCTGAATGCGCTGCAATATGGGACGCCACCTCATGCCGGTATCGCATATGGGATCGAGAGACTGGTCATGATCCTGTCACACGCTAATTCCATTCGTGACGTGATCGCATTCCCGAAAACACTGAAAGCAGTCGATTTGATGAGCCAGGCACCCAGCACAGTTTCGGATGAGCAACTCAAGGAACTTGGGATCATTCTTAAAACGGAGTAACAAATACTTCCGTGCATACATTCTTAAAGGTTCAACAAAATCATGAATAAGATCGCAGTCGTTACTTCGGGAATGAGTCGAGGTTCCAACCTGGAAGCCATGGTAAGTTACTTCCGGGAGAACAGGTTACCTGTGGAAGTTTGTTTCGTGGTGGTAACCCGTACACAGGCACCCGTGATCGAAAAGTGCGATGCCATGAAGATACCGGTTGTGTATCTGCGAACCAATGACATGGCACTATTTGAAAGCAAGCTATTGGAGAAGATTCATCAGGAACATCCTGAACTGCTGGTACTGGCTGGATTTTTGAAGAAATTGAGCAGTGGTTTTCTCAGTTCGCTTCCCTGTAAGGTCGTGAATATTCATCCTGCACTCCTTCCCAAGTATGGGGGAGAGGGGATGTATGGTCATTTTGTACATGAAGCAGTGTTTCAGGCAGGTGATCGCATGAGCGGCGCAACAGTCCATTGGGTGAATGAGAATTACGATGCAGGCAGGATCATTGCGCAAGAGACTGTCGATATTACTGACTGCAGGACACCGGATGAAATCGCTGCAAGAGTTTTGAGAGTCGAACATCAATTATACGGAAAGACAATTTGGCAGATATTGAGTGCAGATACAGGGAAAAGGGTTTGCTGATGCAAGCTTCTACAATCTCATGAAGAAAGTAGCAATCACCACTTTAGGTTGCAAGGTCAACCAATATGAATCCGCTTGTATCGCAAGCGGGTTTGAAGCAGACGGGTATTCCCTTGTTGATTTTGATGAGCAGGCGGATGTTTATGTAATCAATACATGTACAGTGACCAATCGGACTGACTTCAAGAGTCGTAACGCAATCCGAAGAGCATTGGCTGCCAAGGAGTCGAATCCCGGGGTGAAGATCATTGTAACAGGATGCTTTTCCCAGCGTCAATATAAGCAGGTTCATGAACTTGGCGATATTGACCTGGTTGTGGATAACCAGCACAAGGATATGATTCCGGAATTGGTGGAAGCACAGACAGAATATTTTTCGGATATCATGGATTATCATGATTTTCGTGAACTGACGGCTACGCATATGCCGGAAAGGTCGAGAGCCTTCATCAAGGTGCAGGATGGATGTGATTTCTACTGTGCCTATTGTGCGGTTCCCTATGCCAGGGGGCATTCCCGAAGCCGTGATGCGCAGAAGATATTAGATCAGATATCGCTGCTCACAGCGAATGGTTATCAGGAATTTGTATTGGGAGGGATCAATCTTGGATTATATGGGGCTGATTTTTCGCCACGGATGGAACTTGCAGACTTATTGGCAATGATCGAAAAGATCGAAGGCGTAAAACAGATTCGCATCAGTTCCATAGAACCGCAATTGATCACCGAAAAACTGTGGAGTTATATCGAAAGCAGCGAGAAACTGTGTCATCATTTTCATGTCTCAATGCAGTCTGGTTCCGATACGATCCTGCAAAGCATGAGAAGACATTATGACAGCTGTGCATTTCATTCGATCATCACAAGGCTAAAGAGTATTCATCCTGACATGGCAATCGGCTTGGATGTCATTACAGGATTTCCCGGAGAGACAGATGATCTTTTCCAGGAAACATTTCATTTCCTGGAATATCTACTCTTCAGTTATCTGCATGTATTCACCTATTCTTCAAGACCTGGAACAGCTGCTTCGAAGATGAAGAATACTGTGCATGGCTCGGTATCGGCGCAGAGAAACAAAATGCTTCGTGAATTATCAGGCACGAAGTTAAATACCTATACTCAGTGGTTATGTGACCATCATATTCCCTTATCCGGGATACTGGAAACCAGGGAAAGAGGATACTGGACAGCCCTGTCCGATCATTTTGTGAGATTATATTGTGCTTCGGATAAAGTGGAGAAGGGTGAATTCATACACGCAAGACCGATAAGAATTTTCCGTGATGGCGTGGAGGTGGCGATAGATGATTAGCATAAAGAATGTAACGGTTGGATTTGGAGAAAGAACGATCCTCGAAGACATAACCATGGAGATACCGGAAAAAAAGACAACGGTCATCATAGGTCGTAGCGGTAGCGGGAAAAGCGTGCTGATCAAAACGGTTGAGGGACTGCTGGTGCCTTCCAAGGGTGAGATTCTGGTGGATGGCGTGAATATTCACAAGGTGCATGGGGATGAATTACGAAATGTCAGGCGTCTTCTTGCCATGCTGTTCCAGGGAGCGGCTTTATTCGATTCGCTGAATGTTTTCCAAAATGTGGCGCTTCCACTGGTGGAACACACTGGCAAAGATTTGAATGAGATCAATGACCTGGTTGAAGAAAAACTCGAGATGGTCGGTTTGAAAGACGTCATGCAGAAAATGCCTTCCGAATTGAGTGGTGGTATGAGAAAGCGTATCGCCCTTGCCAGAGCCATTATCTTGGAACCGAAATATGTGATCTATGATGAACCGACAACAGGCTTGGATCCTGTGTCTTCAGCAGAGATCGTTGATTTGATCCTACACCTGCAGGAGAAATGCAATATCACATCAATCGTCATTACACATGACCTGGATTGCATACGTCGGACAGGCGAGAATATTGCGATGCTTCATCTTTCAAAACTGATATTCCGTGGGTCTTACGAAGAGATCATCAGGTCAGAGATACCGGCTGTACAATCATTTTTCCAACCGGGCAGATAAATATGCATCAATTCAAATCAAAATTCAAACTACTCGCAGAGCATCGTGTTGTCGTACTTACAGGCGCAGGTATCAGCGCAGAATCTGGTATACGGACATTTCGTGATAATAATGGTCTCTGGGAAGACCATAATGTGGAGGACGTGGCAACCCCCGAAGGATTTCTCAGGAACCCGGAACTTGTCTGGAAATTCTACAAGGAAAGATATGCTCAGCTTTCTACCGTGAAGCCGAATCCAGGGCACTATGCGCTTGTACGTTTGGAGGAAGCCATGCAGGATAGATTCTGCCTGGTTACGCAGAATATTGACGGGCTTCATATCGATGCAGGAACAAAAAGAATCTACGAGATGCATGGTAAATTGAGGGAATGTTTCTGTGTTAATTGCAATCAATATTTTCGCATGAAGGAAATCGATCTCAGCATGAAAGTACCTGAATGTCCTTCCTGCGGAGACTTCCTAAGACCGGATGTGGTATGGTTCGGCGAGATTCCCTATCATTTGCCTGAAATCGAACAAAAACTGATCAAGACAGATTACCTGTTGGTTGTGGGGACAAGTGGCGTCGTCTATCCGGCAGCAGGCTTTGCAGCCATTGCCAAGATGCGGGGGGCAAAGATCATCGGAATCAACCTGGAAGAACCTGAAAATGCACATATATTCAATGAATTCTACAAGGGAAAATCAGGGGATATTCTACCGGAATTAGTTGCGCATTGGCTGGAATAAAATATTGATAATTGGGTATGGTCAAATTTCTCTTGACTACAAAGAATTGATTTGATTTTAACAGCACGAAGAGAATGTTGCTGGAAGAAACAGTTTTTGTTAATTAAATACTGTCTTCAATGGAGGAATCAATTAACGGCAATTTGTTAAAGAAATCTGATAATAAGCGAACGATTCTGATTGTGGATGACGAAGAGACGATCTGCACAATAACGCAACTGATGTTGGAAAAGGCAGGATTTAAGGTTATCACGGCGCTTGAT
>DAONDQ010000114.1:0-9208 GCA_035402645.1 Candidatus Cloacimonadota bacterium
GCCGTCATCTTACACCCCCGGCATTTTTTTTATCCCATAACAAAAAAGGTCAGTCCTGAGACTGACCTTTTTCTATATTCTGAATTAATCCATCGCTTTCAGAAAGGATGGGATATCGGTTTGTATAGTAGGTGAATAGGTATTCAGGTCTTCAGCAGATTTTTCATTCAACTGAGAATCATCCGGTTTCAGCTGATTCGCCTGAATACGCTCCAGAATGTCCTCGAGTTCTGTTGTAGAAGGAATATCCATTGTTGGTTTCGTAATGATAGGGGGGACCGGGGCAAAGTTAATTACATCTTCATCCATAGACTTCAATCCGGTAGCAATGATCGTAACGGCAAGCTTCCCTTCCATCTTTTCATCGAAGACGAGTCCGAGTATTGTATTTGCTGAAGAGCCGGTCTCATTGACAACCACTTCAGAAACCGTATCGAACTCTGACATAAGCAGGTCATTTCCTGCAGTAATATTGATAAGAAGTGCTTTGCATCCCTGGAGATTGATATCGCTGAGAAGCGGATTGGAAATGGCGTTCTTTGCAGCGATCACCGCTCTATTCTCACCTTCTGCAATACCTGTACCCATCAGGGCATAACCCATTTGTGACATAACTTTCTTCACATCAGCGAAATCAACGTTCATATAACCGCTGAAGTTTATGATGTCAGAAACAGCCTTTGCTGCTTCATAAAGAATATTATCAGCCTGGTGAAATGCGTTCAGCACTGTAATATCTGCACAAATCTCGCGTATCTTTTCGTTGGGAATGACAATGAGAGTATCTACATACTGGCTGAATTCCTGGATTGCAAGGTCAGCATTTTCCTTACGTTTCTGACCTTCAAAGCGGAATGGCTTGGTCACGATACCAAGAGAGAGAATCTTCATTTCACGAGCCAATTGAGCAATCACAGGTGCTGCACCGCTACCGGTACCTCCACCCATGCCTGCAGCGAGGAAAACCATGTCAGCACCGTCGAGTGTGCTGCGGATCTCATCAATCGATTCATTTGCTGCTTCTCTTCCGATTTCCGGATTTGCACCCGTTCCCAAACCTCTTGTCGTTTTCTTTCCTAATTGCAATTTTACTTTTGCCTTGGACTTGTGCAGGTCCATGGTGTCCGTATTTGCAACAACAAATTCCACACCACTCAGGTTATTTTCAATCATGGTGTTTACTGCATTTCCACCAGCACCGCCTACGCCAATGATCTTGATCACAGAACCAGCAGGTGAATTTTTGCTATCAAATTCAATCATGGGCTCCCCCTCTTTATTTGAATTCTTTAAAAAAGTCTATTATCTTTTGGAATGACAACTTTGGAATCTTACTCATTCCAGACGCCTGTTTCAGGTTGAAATCCTGTTCCATTGCATAATATAGAAGACCAATGACTGTCGAATATTGCGGGTCTTCCATACGTGAGATAGGACCACTGAGCTTTGAGATATCAGGATATCCTATCTTTACGGGAAGGTCGAATATTCCAACAGCAAGATCAGCAGTGTTTTTAATTAAAGCACTGCCACCAGTCAACACCACTCCTGCTGTAAGACGGTCGGGAAGATAATTCTGTATGGCTGTACGATAACATTGAGCGAGAATCTCATCCATCCTGTGCTGAATGATCATGGCAATATGCCTGGTCTTTTGTGAAGTTGAACTGCGACCGCTGATTCCTTCCACAATGACTTCCTGATTTTCATCAACGGTTTGTGCCTGGCAATTGCCGTACTCAATCTTAAGATATTCAGCAAATTTCGGTGTTGTCCTGAGTCCAATCGCCAGATCATTGGTAATGTTATTTCCACCAGCAGGAACTACATAGGTTGAAAAGAGTGAATTCTGGTAGAATATGGAAATATCGGATGTTCCACCACCAAGATCGATCAGTACACAGCCTAAATTCTTTTCTATATCTGTCAGAACAGCCATGCTGCATGCAACATGCTCCAACACAACATCATCCACTTCATATCCGGCAAGTTCGACACATTTCTTCAGGTTCCTGATCGCTGTTATATCAGCCAGGATAATATTGACATGTGCCGTTAGATGAAAACCGCTCATATTGATCGGATTCTGAATACTATCCTGTCCGTCTATCTCATAAAACTGCGGAATGGCATGCAGAATTTCAAGTCTTTCCATACCTTTTTGGATGCGAATGCTCTTTTTGGCATCTTCCAAGACCTGATCGACATGTTCCTGTTGTATTTCAGAAGGCTCATTTCCCAATGGACCCGATATGGATATCCTGCCGATGGTATTGATACTGCGAATATGCTCACCGGTAATACCCATGAAAATATTCTCAGCATTGCATCTTGCCTGGGACTCGGCATCTTCAATCGCTTTGCGAATAGATTCTGAAGCCGTTTGGATATCTTTTACGACTCCCTTATCCAGACCATCGGATTCACTCCAACCGATACCCTTCACTTCCAGTTTGGCATCTTCTACATAGGAAGCGATTACAGCACAAATCTTCGAAGTGCCAATATCCAATGCCGTGATGATAAACTTACTCAACTTACCTCCTTCTTCACAACGACCTGGTCTTGAAAACGAAAATCGAAGATGGAGTTCTTTTCAAATGAACCATTTTCCTTTAAAAACATAAATCTTCTAATCCTGGATGGAATATCCTGGTTACCCAAGATGATCTTCGCACCCGTTGATGTTTCAACAAAATACAGCAGACCGTCTTTTGTATAATATTCCGAAATGCATTTTTCAAAATCAGGATTCAATCCCAGTATTGCTTTCTGGAACCAAATCACATTTTCAAGATATTTACTCGTCAGTTTCCTACCCACTACCATCTGCGCATTTTGATAGGCAGTATCGGCAATCGGCATATCTTCGAGCACACTTGTCGGATGATTATCCAACACTGTCTTCTCTTCATCAATGGGGTAGAGGTTGCCCTCCAGCGTTTTCACGTAAACAATGCTGCGTCGCTCCACGATGCTGATCTTCAGTTTACTCGGCAATACTCTTGTGATCTTGATCTTCTGAATTCTCTTGATCGCTGAATATCGCTTCAGCAAGTCTTTCTTTGAAATCGCCATCAGGTTGTGTCCCATCTGGTCCTTCACAATATCAGAGAGGAATTTCTCATCGAGGAAACGATATCCCGTCACTTCAATCTTGCTGATGTTGAAGATGGGCATACGTTTCATGATTTGCACTAAACCGTAACTAAGTGATAATAGAACGATGGTGATTAGGAAAAACAGGATGAAGAACCTGCTGTTGCCTCTTCGTTTTCGTTGTATTGGTTTAGTGTTCATTCATATCCCCGAATCTAACTTTTTAATTCACAGCAAGATATGTTGTGGATTCAAGAAACTCAATAAATTCAAATCACTTATCTAACTTTCTAAAAAATATGAAATTAGCAATGCTGTCAATATATATTTTTTACTAATAAATTTCCATAGTATACCCGAACGATAATATGAAGCATTCCAATCTATATCCTATCTCATAGCAAGCTGATACCAATCTCATACCAATCCCTACAGATTGGAATGAAACAGGTTTACAATTGGATAGAGCTTGGATATTGTATGCTTTGTCTCAAGCTATTCCTTGTTGTTCTTCGACACTATATATGAAATCAAGGACCAATCAGTGTTTTGATGCAATCCACTGCTATTTTTTACTTTTGAGTCTTTTCCTCAGTTTGCTGTTTCTCAGGATTCTTGAGTTTACTCAGGATTTCCTCACCGTATTGCCAGATATTCCCAGCGCCCATTGTAATAAAGATATCATCAGGCTTGAGGAATTCAAGGATATCAGACACGATATTCTCATTCTTGTCGATATAATGAACGATGTGATGTCCGCTCTGGATTGCAGCATCAGCGATCATCTTTCCGCTCACGCCTTCGATCGGTTTCTCGCGTGCAGGGAAAATAGGAGTGATGAATAACGCATCACAGGAGAAGAATGCTTGTCCGAATTCCTGGTAAAAGTCTCTGGTCCTGCTGAAGAGATGTGGTTGGAAAGCGACAACGATTCGTCTATCCGTGCTATCACGGAAACCTTCGAGGGTTGCCCGGATTTCAGTTGGATGATGAGCATAGTCATCAAATACCGTAATGTTATTGGCTTCACCTTTTCTCTCTGATCTGCGGTATACGCCCTTGTATTCTTCCAGCCCTTTTTTAATTGCAGGGAATGGAATATCCAGTTCCAGACCGACAGATACAGCCAGGAGCGCATTCAGAATGTTATGCTTTCCATTTACTGAGATCGTGATATTACCCAAACGGTAATTTTTATAAACCACATCGAAACTCGACATGAAGTTCTTCATGGAGATGTTCACTGCCTGGACATCCGCCTGTCTGGATGTTCCGTAGGTAAGAATCTTCTTTTCGATTGCCGGTAAGATCGATTGAACTCCCGGGTCTTCGAGGCAAGCGATGACAGAGCCGAAGAATGGAACTTTATTAGCAAATTCGATGAAAGCGCTTTTGATCTCATCCAAATCCATATAACAGTCGAGGTGGTCAGCTTCAATATTTGTTATACCGGCGATGATGGGACTTAAGGTTAAAAACGAATGATCATATTCATCAGCTTCAACAACGATGTATTTTCCGCTTCCCATCAGATTATTGGAACCGAAATTCATGACCTTTCCACCAACGATGATCGTAGGTTCAAGACCTGCCAATTCCAGAACCATTCCCACCATGGAAGTGGTGGAGGTCTTTCCGTGAGTGCCGGCAATACCAATACTGTAACTCATCCTTGTGATCTCAGCTAGCATTTCCGCTCTTCGAATCACTGGAATCTTCAATGCTTTGGCTGCTTGGATTTCAGGATTGTCATCATGGACTGCTGAAGATTTGACAACAACATCCACATCTCTGATCAAATTCGGGTCATGTCCTTCAACAACTTTGATCCCAATGCTTTCGAGATGTTTGGTGATATCCGATTTCTTCATATCGGAACCGGATATTGAAATACCCTGGTTATGCAGCAATTCGGCAATACCGCTCATTCCAATACCGCCAATTCCAACAAAATGTATTCTCTTTGTACGTCCAAGCATAGTATGTTACCTCAATCCTTCTTTAGATCATCAACAATTTGCTGTGCGATTGTATCAGCCGCCTTGATGCCTTCTGACTCTCCAAAATTCTGTTTATATTGTTCCAGATTTACCAGCATTTCCATAATGGAAGCTAGTAGGATATCATGATTCAAGTTCTTTTGTTCTATTACTTTGGCAACCTTTTTTTCTTCCTCTTCCATGGCATTGAAATACTGATGATTCCCTGCAGCTGTTGGCAAGGGAATCAGGATCATCGGTACTTTCTTGGATTCCAATTCAGCAAGGGTCAATGCACCTGCCCGAGCGATGGAAATATCTGCAGAATTGTAGATTTTTCCCATCTCTTGTGAGAAGGCGAATGTATAAATACCTTTCTTATCTTGAAGCTTTCTATTGATTGAATCAAAGTCCCTTTTTCCGGTTTGCCAGAGGATGTTCAGATGATTCTCGAGCAGTTTATCGACAATGGATAGTATTGCCTGATTCAAGGCGATTGAACCCTGGCTGCCACCGAGAATGAGAATGGATTTATTTGATTCGTTCAATCCCAATTGTGCATAATCAAGTTTATTCTGCATGGTAGTAATGGTGGAATTGATAGGATTTCCCGTCATCAGGCAACGTTTCTCGGGTAAATACTTCAAAGCACCACGATAAGCGATAAAGACTCTCTTCGCATATTTCGCTATGAAGCGCGTTGTGATTCCCGGATAACTGTTTTGTTCCTGCCAATAGATCGGAATTCCGGTCAGAAGAGCAGCCAAACCGACAGGTCCACTGACAAAACCTCCTGCTCCGATGAAAGCATCCGGTTTGAATTCTTTCATGATCCTAACAGACATGAAAACACTCTTTGCCAACTTGAATGGGAATTTGATATGCATGAGAGTTAGTTTACGATAGAGTTTCTGGACATCGATTGGGGAGAAGGGGATGCCTTTTGCCGAAGTGAGGTTTTGTTCCATGCTGTTTTTGTTGCCGATATACAGAACTTCAACGCCGAGTTTACGCAATGCTTCTGTAATGGAAAGGGCTGGGATGATATGTCCACCCGTTCCACCAGCAGCGATGACAACCTTCATTAGATTTCCTTGCGCTTTGCGCTGAGATTAAGCAACAAACCTATTGCCAGTGAGTCGGTTAGCAGGGAGGTACCGCCATAACTGATGAATGGCAGGGTAACACCTGTGGAAGGAATGGCTGACATGGCGACACCAACATTCACGAGCACGTTCAGGAACAGGTTCAGGGCTAAACCGAGTCCGACATATCGCAGATATAAGTCTTCCTGGCGTAATGATACCTTGAAGGCTCTCCAGAAAAGGAAACATTGTAGTCCGAAGACAAGCATTGCCCCGGCAAATCCTGTCTCTTCCCCGATAATTGTGAAGACATAGTCAGTACGGGATTCAGGGAGGAAGAAATGCTTGGCACGACCCTTGTCAATTCCAGTTCCAAAGAGTTTTCCACTGGATAATGCAGTGAGGCTTTCACGTGTCTGATATTCCTTTTCCCGATCCACATGCGCAACGGTGTCTTTTGTAAACAGTGAGTATTTTTTATAAATCTCGATACGTTCGCCACGATAGGATGCACCTTTGGCGATTACGATCAATCCGCCGATCAGTGCCACTGCGAACAGTGCCATAACGAATCTCTTGCGTATTCCTGCTATCCAGAACATTCCCAATAGAGTACTTGCGGAAATCACCAGCGTACTGAGGTGCTTTTCTTTCAATATCAGTAAATACATGAGTAGCATGGTGACAAGGAAAGGCAGAAGTGTTTTGATCAGGTCACTTATGTTTGTTGTTTTGATTTCTTCCTGCTTCTTGGAAAGGAGCCCTGCAAGATATAGTATCAGGACGATTCTTGCAAGGAAACTGGGCTGGAACAGGAGAGGCCCGAGTTTCAGGAATCGCTTGGCACCATTGACTTCCACCCCAAAGGCAAGAACACCAATGAGCAGTCCGAGGACAATCAAGACCCACATGAAATTGTATTTTTGCAACTTCTGAAGATTTGGGAAGTATAATGCGGAGAACATGATAAGCAAAGCCGGAACCAAATAGGCAAGCTGCTTGTAGAAGAAATTCATGTTTTCACGGACAGAACTGATGTCCATTAATACACCCAATCCAATGATGCACAGGATCATATAGGTGAAGAATATCGCCCTGTCAAATTCAGCGATATAGGAATGAGACTTACTTTGATTCATACTCATTTTTCAAATCCTGTACTATTTTTTTGAATGATTCACCACGATGCTCGAAATTATTGAACATATCATAGCTTGCGCAAGCAGGCGATAACAAGACAACATCACCTTTCTCCGAATCGAGATATGCTTTTTTAATGCACTTTTCAAAGGAATCAAATTCCTCGATCTCCATTTTTCCGGCATAGGCTGTTCTCATAAGAGGGCGTGTAGCACCGATTAGATATATCTTTTTTGCATGTTTCTGGAGTTGAGGGAGCAGGACCGCAAAATCTTCTCCTTTATCAGAGCCTCCCATTATGATGCGCACCGGGTGCTCATAGGATTGCAAAGCATATTTTACGGAATCGGTATTGGTTGCTTTTGAATCGTTGATGAACTGGATTCCGTTGATTTCGCCCGCAAACTCGAGACGGTGTTGCAGTGGTTTGAAACCACTTATGCTGGTGTTGATGGTTTGATCATCAACACCAGCTATAAATGCAGCAAGTACAGAGGAGAGGCAGTTAGCATAATTGTGAGGACCGCGTATCTGAAGGTCCTGGATTGATATTTCATCATGATATTTCGGGAAGAGGAGTGTTCCATCATGGAAATATGCATCTGCTTTCTTCAACATGGAGAATCCGATCTTCCTGGAGTGTATCATGTGTTCATATTTGGCAATTACCGGGTCATCAGCATTGATGATGGCATAATCATTTGCATCCTGGTTCTCGAATATCCTCATCTTACTGAGAGCATAATGATCGAATGAGGCATAACGATTCAAATGATCCGGTGTGATATTGAGAAGAAGGGCAATATCAGGTTTGAAGGTATCGATAAGGTCAAGTTGGAAACTGCTTATTTCCAGGACTATATAATCATAACCCGGTTTTTCAATGGAAAATCCCGTAAAGGCAGTTCCGATATTGCCGGCAAGAAGTGAATTATAACCTGCTGCCTTCAACAGGTGATGAATCATACTGACAGTTGTGCTCTTTCCATTGGAGCCGGTGACGGCAATGATCTTACTGTCGGGAGCCTTGATGGTGTAACCGAATTCCAACTCGCTGACCAGTTTGATTCCCTTTGCATTTGCCTTCTGGATGATGGGTGTATCCAAAGGGATACCGGGACTGACGATAATAATATCGCAATCCAGGATCTTGTCTGTATGACCGCCAAATTCACAGGTGAATTCTTCCATCAGAATATCAGATTGTGGGAATTCGTTTACAGGTTTCGATTCACTTAAAAATGGATTTCCGCCCAATTCACGAATCTTCCATGCAGCAGCCAAGCCGCTTCTTGCTAAACCGAGGATACCATAATTGATCTTTTTGTTAAACATAGTATTACCTTAACTTCAATGTTGCTAACCCAACTGCAGCCAGCAGGGCTGCGATGATCCAGAAACGGACTACGATCTTGGGTTCGGGTAATCCGCCAAGTTCATAGTGATGGTGTACAGGTGCACAACGAAATGCGCGCCTTCCCTGTCCTGTCCGTTTCTTAGTATATTTGAAATAATATCTTTGAATCAGGACTGATAATGCTTCAAAGACAAATATCAGACCGACGATAAGGAAAAATATCTGTTCACGAAGCAGGATGGAGAGTAAAGCAAGAATCCCACCCAGGGATAGAGAACCTGTGTCGCCCATGAATACTTGTGCGGGATACGTGTTATACCAGAGAAACCCCAGTATCGTTCCAATCAGTGCAAAGGTAAAGACAGTCAACTCACCCGCTTCAGATATGAATTCAACACGCAGGTAGCTTGCCAGCACGAAATTACCCTTGATATATGCCATGATACCCAAAGCAAGCACTGAAAATGCAATTACACCCGCTGCCAAGCCATCCAAGCCGTCGGTCAGATTGACTGCATTGGACGTTCCCACGATCATGAAGACAACAA
>DAONDQ010000115.1:0-9152 GCA_035402645.1 Candidatus Cloacimonadota bacterium
AGCTGGAACTGCAAATGAGTGATTATACCGGATGGCTGGTGACACCTCCGCTCAATATCACTTCTGATTTGTTCCAGTTGCAATTTGACCTGGCTCTACTGAAATGGAATCAGACACCCACCGGTACTCCACCCACCACGACTGGTACGGATGATCGTTTTGTTGTCCTGATCGGCGATGGCTTTAGCTGGTCAACTGCCAATATAGTCAGGGAATGGAACAATACAGGTTCACCTTATGTCCTGAACAACATACCCATGGCTGGTCAAACAATTACCATACCCATTAATGTTCCAAGCGGACATTATAGAATCGCCTTTTATGCAGGCTCAACTGTTATGAATGCAGATAATGACCTCATGGTCAACAACGTTGTTGTCAAAGAGGTATTGAATACTCCTGTCGTAAGTATAGCGGTAGACACCGATGCGGGTGAAGTCAAGTTGACATGGGATTCAGTTCCTGAGGCGGTGAATTATTTAATTTATGCTGCCTCATCGCCAAACGGAACTTATACCCAAATTGGCACGACGAATGATACGCAATACGTGATTACCAACCCCGATCCGAAACAATTCTACAAAATCTTGGCGACCACAGTTACAGAATAGTAAGTAGCCAAACATCTCCTAATCTACGATCAGGATGCACGAGTAAAATTTGCTCGTGCATCTTTTTTTATCGGATCATTTTACCCTTTTTAATGGGTGAAACAATGAATATACAGAAAACGGGTAATAAGCTTTCAAGGAACAATCGATACATATTCTTTGAAATACCTATGGGTAACCAAGCTAAAAGCAATCTCTTTCCTATGGGTTTCCAATCCAAAGAGATTGGAATGGGATTGCTATGGGATTGGTATGGGATTGGATAGGGATTGGAATGTTCATGGAAACGCTTATGAGATGACTTGAGCACAGGGAGACGTTAAAAATGTGAGGGATCAGATGTAGTTGGGTTGTTGTTCCAGGTATTGAAGTAAAAGTTGGGATACGGCTGAAATTGCGGCTGTTTCCGCACGAAGGATATTATTGCCCAGGCTATAGACCGCAACATGATTCTCTTCGAACAGTGCAAATTCATCAGAAGAAAAGCCTCCTTCCGGTCCAATGAGCAGACACACAGGTTCAGTCTTATCAGGTAAAACATCGGGAAGAAACACATTCTTATCCTTCTCCGAAGCGACCAGTGGACGAATATTTCTCGACTTCAGTACCTGCAGCACGTCTTTCAAATCCCTCACTTCCTCGATGACGGGAAGCCAGGGATTTTCACATTGCTTGATTGCGCTGATGGCTGTTTTCTTGAATTTTTCGATTGGATTGTGTGAAGGTTGACGAACAGAATTCGCGGTAACCATTGGATATAGGGTTTTCACCCCGAGTTCAGTTAATTTTTCAACCAGCCATTCATCGTTCTTATTGCGAAGAAGACTGAAGGCAACCGATATGGGAGGTGTGGACTGCTGGAATTCCCTGTAAGTGGGAATCTCGAGTGTTAATTGCTTCTTCGTGATTGAATGTATCGTTGCTTCACCCAAAATTCCATTGCCGTTGGTAAATTGGATCGTGTCGTTTTCCCGATGCCTGAAAACATGCACGATATGGTGATATTCATCGCCTTCAATGGATATTTGCCTTGTATCTGCATGGAATTCAGGTATGTAGAAAAAAGGCATTAGTAGATGAAATCCTTCAACTTCGCAAAGAACTTTTTGCCTGGTGTATATTTCTTTGCAGAGTCATGCTCTCCCAATTTCTTGAGTAACTCTGTTTCATCCCTGTTGAGCGATGTCGGCGTAATGACCATGACCTTCACGTATAGGTCTCCCCTGTAACTGGAATTGACCTGCGGCAAACCCTGACCCTTGACGCGGAATACTTTCCCTGACTGTGTTCCTGCAGGTACCTTCATCTTCACGTTACCTGTCAATGTTGGAACCATGACCTCTGCCCCAAGTGCAGCCTGGCTGAAACTGATGGGATATTCAATGATGAGATTGGTACCATCTCTTTCGAACAAGTCTTCATCTCTTTCATGGATCAGGACAAGGATGTCTCCCTTCGAACCTCCACGAAGTCCCATGTTCCCTTGCCCGCGAAGCCTGATATATTGTCCTTCCTGTACACCTGCAGGTATTTTGACCGTGATTTCCTTTACTTTGCGCACTCTGCCATCACCACCGCATTTGGAGCATTTGTTCTTGATGGTCTTGCCTTCTCCACGGCATGAAGGGCATTCCGCTATGGTTTGTACCTGTCCGAAGAGTGAACGGCGCATCTGATATACTTGTCCGGTTCCCTTGCATTGCGGGCAAGTGGTCACATTCCCATCAGCAGAGCCGGTACCATGGCAGGTATCACACTGATCTTTCACATTGATCTTGATGGTCTTCTCAGCACCGGATGCAATTTCATTGAGGGAAAGGGAGATTTCGATCTGAAGGTCTTCACCCCGGTTTCTTCTTTCCTGTGAGCTTCTACCGCCGAAGCCGCCACCAAAGAATTGCTCGAAGATACTGCTGAAGCCATCACCGAATATATCCGACAAATCTTCCTGATGCGTGAAGTTCCCCCAATTGAAGCCACCACCGCCAAATGAATTTTCAACACCGGCATGACCATATTGATCATACAACTGACGCTTATCCTTGTCGCTTAGGATTTCGTAGGCTTCCGAAGCTTCCTTGAAAGCTTCTTCAGCAGCCTTGTCATCCGGGTTTTTATCCGGATGAAGTTTCATCGCCAGTTTGCGATAAGCCTTTTTTATGGTATCTGTATCTGCAGTACGTTCAACGCCAAGTACTTCGTAGTAGTCACGTTTAGCCAAGGGAACTCCTTATAAAATTGCCCCTTCCCTTTGTATTAAAGGGAAGGCAGCACGAAATGACGGATGAGTTTGTCTCTATGTCCAACCTTCATATCGAAGGTCGAGTGATAGAATCAAACTCACCCCTGACCCCTCTCTCTTTCCAAAGAGAGGGAAATTATCTTTTTATTTATCTTTATCTACAACTTCAAAGTCAGCATCAATAGGACCATTGTCCTGTTTGGGTGCAGAAGCATCTTCAGTTGGTGCTTCAGGTTCCGGACCCTGTCCTGCTCCCGGTTGCTGCTGCATATGAGCGTAGATCGCTTCTCCAAGTTTTTGTGCTTTCTTAGCCAGGGTTTCACGGGCATTTGTGTAATCTTCCTTCGTGGTACCCTTGCCATAAGCATCACGTGCTTCACGAACTGCCTCTTCCACAGCCTTTCTTTCATCTTCGGAAATCTTGTCTCCGTATTCTTCAAGGCTCTTTTCCGTGGAGAATATCATCGTGTCCAGTTCATTTTTGGCAGTGATGGTATCTTTGCGAAGATTATCCTCTTCAGCATGCATTTCGGCTTCCTGCACCATTCTCTGGATATCTTCTTCACTCAGGTTGCCCGGACGTTCGATACGGATGGACTGCTCCTTGCCTGTACCCTTGTCCTGTGCTGATACATGAATGATACCGTTGGCATCGATGTCGAAAGTCACTTCGATTTGAGGAATTCCTCTCGGTGCTGCCGGAATACCCACAAGGTCAAAACGACCGAGTGATTTGTTATCAGATGCCATGGAACGCTCGCCCTGGAGGACGTGAATGGTCACGGCAGTCTGGTTGTCTGCGGCTGTTGAAAATACCTGGCTCTTCTTGGTCGGGATCGTTGTGTTTCTCGGGATGAGAACGGTCATGACTTCACCAAGTGTCTCGATACCGAGTGAAAGCGGAGTCACATCCAACAGCAGAACATCACTCATGTTCTCGTCACCGGAAAGGATTCCTCCCTGAATCGATGCGCCAATGGCAACCACTTCATCAGGATTCAAGCTTCTGTTGGGCTTCTTACCGAAGAATTTTTCAACTGTATCGATCACCAAAGGAGTTCTTGTGCTTCCGCCAACCAACAGAACTTCATCAACCTGTTCCTTGGTAAGCTTGGCATCGTCCAACGCCTTCTTACATGGACCAAGAGACTTTTGTACCAGATCATCTACCAAACGGTTGAACTCTGAAAGAGACAAAGTCACATTCAGATGTTTTGGCCCGTTGGCATCGGCTGTGATGAAAGGAAGATTGATATTGGCAGACTGGGTGCCTGACAATTCGATCTTTGCCTTTTCAGCAGTTTCTCTCAAACGCTGCATAGCCATTGGGTCTTTACTCAGGTCAACGCCTTCCTGTTTCTTGAATTCAGAAAGAATCCAATCAATGATACGCTTATCGAAGTCATCTCCACCCAAGTGTGTATCTCCGTTTGTGGATAGCACTTCCACAACACCGTCAGAGATATCCAATATGGAAATATCGAAAGTTCCGCCACCCAAGTCATAGACGGCTACTCTTTCTGATTTCTTCGTATTCATGCCATAGGCAAGTGCAGCAGCTGTGGGTTCATTGATGATACGCTTGACTTCCAGACCGGCAATCTTGCCCGCATCCTTGGTAGCCTGGCGCTGTGCGTCATTAAAATATGCGGGAACAGTGATGACTGCTTCCTTTACAGTTTCGCCAAGATAAGCTTCTGCTGTTTCCTTCATTTTGGTCAGGATCATTGCTGAGATTTCCTGGGGAGCGAAATTCTTCTTTTCATTCTCTATATAAACCTCGGCTTGTCCATGTGCTCCTGATTTTACTGTATAAGGAACCTGGGAAATCTCGTTGCTGACTTCATTATAATTACGCCCCATGAATCTCTTGATCGAATATACGGTATTCGTCGGATTTGTAACTGCCTGGTGCTTTGCCAACTGACCAACCAGTCTCTGTCCGTCCTTGGTGAAGCCGACTACGGAAGGGGTTGTTCTTGTACCTTCCGCATTTGTAATTACGACCGGCTTCCCGCCTTCGACTACAGATACGCAGGAATTTGTGGTTCCCAAGTCTATTCCTATGATTTTAGACATTATTACCTCCATCTTTATCCTTGTTTTTATTATTTTCGCTGTTAGAGGGTTTTTCTCCATTTGAAACTGCCACACGGACAGCCCTGAGAAGTTTCCCTTTCATCTTGTATCCATTTTGGATGATCGCAACGACCTTGTCTTCCTCCATTTCAGAAGGAATATGAGCCAAAGCTTCATGCACGTTCGGATCGAAGTCCTGGTTCAAAGCATCGATCTTCTCGACATCTTCCTTTTCCAAAACCGAGAGCAACTGCTTTTCAATCTGCAGGATTCCCTTGATCACAGGATCTTCTTTCTGGGAATCGTTCAACTGCATCATCGCTCTTTCAAAATTATCAGCCACATCACACAGGGAAAGAACCAGTTTCTCGGTTGCCTGAAAAGCCCAATCCTTTTGTTTCAGAGCCATTTGCCTGCGATAATTATCAAAATCAGCCATGCAGCGCATGTACTTATCTTTCCACTGCTCTACCTGCTGCTGCAATTCATTCAGCTGTGTTTCGATATCGACAGTTGTTTCCTGTTCAGTTACTTCAGGATTTTCTATCTGTTCTTCTTCACATCTATGCTTGGATTTTGACATAATTCGGTACCATCATTCCTTTCTTAGTAGTATTGGTGATCGTTTTTGCTATATCCCTCACCATCAGGATGTTCTTATCATATCGATTCCGGTTTGGTGCCAATACACCCAGGTAACCCGGGATATCGAATATTTCGTATCGTGCGTAAATGAGAGCATATTCTGCCCATTTGGGATCACCGAAATCCTCTCCAAGCAGCACCTGGTATTCTTCTCCATTATCGTGGCTTTGCATCAGGTTCAACAGGACATCCTGCCTTTGCATCAGATTCAGGATATTCAGAATATTCACCTTGCTGTCGAATTCCTGCTGCTCAAGGAAAGTCAGATTCCCATCGAAATGAATGAAATAGCTGTTGATCTCCTGGAACGCATGACGAAGCTCATTCAGGAACTGACTTACCAGCCGATTTGTTGAGCCCAACCGTTCATCGATGTCTGTGGTCAACTGCTGGTAAATATCATAAACTCTCAAACCTGCAAGTTCATCATTGAAATAGCGAACCAGCTTCTTTAACTGCGCTTCATTGATATCATAATTACCTTTCAGGAGAACAGTCTTATCGATGCCCGAATCCAAGCTGACCAGGAATAGAAGTTTCTCCCCGGAAATGGGAAATACATTCAACCTGGAAAGCACACCGCTGGATATCTCAGGTTCCGCTACAAAACTCAACTGGTCGGAATCCTTTGCCAGAGTCTGCATGATATAATGCAGTGCTACCGGTGTATCCTTGTAATTCTGGACAAGAACATCCCGCAGAAAATCGGTACGTCCGTAATGCTCGTCTTCCAATCCAGGTTTGATTGTCTCCAGATACTTTCGATAGCCAAGAATCGTTGGAATTCTTCCCGCAGATGTATGAGGCTGATAAATAAGACCCAGCGACTCCAACTTGAACAGGTCGATACGTAATGTTGCGGGACTCACATCCTTGAGATAATTCTCACACAACACACGAGACGATACCGGTTCATTGTTCTTGATGTACTCATCGATTAATGAGCGAAGCGTTACGTTCAGTCTTATTTCGTTCTTTTTCATCAGGACCTTTCCTTATGATAGTATTAGCAAACCTTTAAAAAGTCTGCTAACATAAAGACAAAATAATACCTGCTATAAAATTGTCAAACAAAATATGAGAGTGCTAATTTATATTTTAAATGCCTGATTTAATCAGGGTTTGTAATGGATGACTTTTCTGTAAATCAGATTGAACCGTGGTTAACGAATCTCATTTGCATACGGAATTTCATGCTTTTTGATCTTGCAATTGGCGTAAAGCATCTTGTATTTTGACGAAAGGTCATTGTTATATACCTGGTTCTTATAGCCTTTCACCCTGAACATCCAGGAAACAGAAATCCTGCTGAGATCATACTGCAACTGCCAGTCATGTAAATAACTCTTTCCATCGAGTTTCTTGATGGCATCCCATTGCTCCGCCGAGAATCTGTCCATATCAGGTTGACTTCTCAGAAATGTGTAGTCAATGCGAATTTTATCGACTGCAGCCACCTGCATGATTGCCAGTTTTTCCTTATGGTTATATTGCGTGATCAGATCCAGGTTGCTTTTCAAGGCTCTTGCTGTCAGATATTGATGCCCATTCAAAATCGTGGCATGATCGAGATCGATGCCTCTTCCATTCATCTCCATCAACACATTCCGATCAAAAATATAGGTGGTCTTCATCTGCACCGGCTGCTCAAAGACATTCTGCACTACAAACAGCATGACAAAGGACAGGATTCCTGCAATCACGGGTGAAGTCACCCAAGCGAGGGATACCTTGCCCAGAACGTCATAATGAATATTTCTCCCGCCCTTGGCAATTCCCACACCCATAACGGCTCCGATCACAGCTTGGGACGAAGATATGGGAACCAGTGGAATGGGAGGCAAGTGCATATGTAAAAGAAGGGTTTGCAGGCTTTTGGAACCGAAAAGGAACAATACAATGGATTCCGATATGACAACGATCAGGGCTGTCACAGGCGATAGTTTGAACAGGTCACCGCTCACGGTGCTCATGACTTTCCTTGAATAGGTATAGATCCCAACCGAAATGAAAAGGGCTCCACAGAAGAATAACTGGCTTATTCCGCTAATTGAGAGACCGTGAAACAGGGTTACATCACGAAAAG
Organism: Candidatus Cloacimonadota bacterium; assembly: GCA_035402645.1. GTDB lineage: Bacteria > Cloacimonadota > Cloacimonadia > Cloacimonadales > DAONDQ01 > DAONDQ01. The sequence goes on from DAONDQ010000115.1 coordinate 7,664, forward strand.
GTGAAACCGGTATGAATATGCCCACCACATTGGCGATATTGTTCGCACCGAGGCTATAAGCTCCGAAAGCACCAAAAATCAGCAGTCCCCATCGATTCAGGTAGTCCATTTTGAGAAGATGTAACCTGGCTCGCTTGAGATAAAAATCGAAGAGGAAAAACAGGACGATGGAAATGATACCTGCCAAAATCGGGGTAACGATCCAACTTGTGACCATGTTTGCAAGTGATGTGTAGTCGGTATAAAGTCCAACGAAGAGATTCCACCCGATCACAGCACCGACGATTGCCTGTGATGTGGATACGGGGATTTTGATACGATTCATCAGGAACACGGATATGGCTGTTGCCAACGCAACAGTGAAAGCACCTCCCGCAGCATTCACTGAGCCCAGCCTATTCAATGTGGCAGAGGCACCGCTTCCTTCGGTCATGGCACCTAAAATCACAAATACACTGGCAATGAAAGCAGCATATTTGAATTTCACCATCCTTGTCTGAACTGCCGCACCGAAGATATTCCCATGGTCATTGGCACCAAGAGACCAACCCAGCAACAATCCGCTGGATAAAAAGATGAATCCCATTCTTCGTTTTTTCCTTAATTGTATGAAACGATTGCAATGAAGTAAGAATCATTCTCTTCAGTCAAAACATAGACTGAAGATTCGCTGCAATTATCACATCTTCATATTTTAGTATTGAATATGCGGGCTATTTACCATCCTTGTCTGTATCAGTTACTGTCCTGGCAACTTTACTATACGCATATAGGATATTATATTTCTTATTCAATTCCGTATTATATACCTGATTCTTATATTTCTTATCCTTCAGTTTCCATTCATTGGATAGACTCACCAAGTCATTCTTCAACTGCCAATCATGTTCGTACTTCTTACCGTTTATCTGATAAATGGCAAGCCACTGCTCTTTCGTGAATGTCTCCGGCTTCAGTGTATTCTGAAGATTCTGGTAATTGATCTGCAGATTGTCTATTTCCGACACCTGGCTCAACATAACCTTCTCATTTCTCGAATATTCCTTCATCTGATCCAAGTCTGCAAGCATCGAACGAGCGCTGTCATATTGCCTACCATTCACGTCAGTAAGGTAATCCAGGTTGATTCCCCGTGCTTTCAATTCCAGCAGAACATTCTTATCAAAAACATAGGATGTCTTCATTAATACAGGTTGTTCAAAAACATTCTGCACAAAAAAGAGAAGAACGAACGAAAGCCCGCAGGCAAGCAGTGGAGCTGTCACCCATCCCATGGAAATTTTTCCCATTGTATCGAAATGGATGTTCTTCCCGCCTTTCGCCAAACCAACCCCGATAACAGCCCCGATCACTCCTTGTGAAGATGAAATCGGCACCAATGGAATCGTGGGCAGATGCATGCTTAACAGTAAATGCTGCAATTGCTTGGAACCGAAGAGATAGAGCACAAGCGCTTCTGAAATAACAACGATCAGCCCTGTGATGGGAG
>DAONDQ010000116.1:0-9080 GCA_035402645.1 Candidatus Cloacimonadota bacterium
CAAGGGATTATCAGGCAAAAGCATATATTCAGCTTGAAGAATATCAAAGTGCTGCTGACCTGATAGAACTTTATCTCGAAGATCCTGAATCTGAAGTTGATTCTTTGAATGCAGTACTCGATCTTGAAATCTGCTATCTTCTCTCATCATTAAGTCAGTCCAAGAAACCTCTGATTACAGAATATTCGCAGTACAAATATCCTGACATACCTACTTATCAAACAAATCATCGTAAACACCTTCAACAATTACTAGAATTGATGAACAAATCTGATAACCAATCAGCACCTGTCTCAGTTTTATCACTTGGACATAATTATCCCAATCCCTTCAATCCTTCGACAACCATCGAATATAGTGTGCCCATGACTGCAAAGGTGAAATTGAGAATTTACAATATCCGTGGGCAACTTGTGAAAGAACTTGTAAATCAGACAGTTGAACCCGGTAGATACAAAGCGGTATGGGAAGGAAAGAATAATGCTGGACACAGCGTTGCATCCGGTGTCTATTTCTATCGCATAGAAGCCAATGGTAAGACAATCACAAAGAAGATGTTGATGCTAAAGTAGAATTGAGTCATTTCAAAAAGAGACGCTCGGAAGGGCGTCTCTTTTTATTTTTACAAATATACAGAATTTCATTGACTTCTGGAATAAGTATTGCCATATTAATAATAGTTTTTAACAGGGAGGTCATCATGAACGTGAAAGAAATGATGCAAGACATCTTGAATAAGGTGGAGAATCACCTGCGTTTGAGCATCGTATTCGGTGAACCGATGCAAGTCATGGACAAAACACTTATCCCTGTTGCCAAAGTCGCCTTCGGCTTTGGATTCGGAAGCGGGCATGGTCCTAATCGCAGGAAGAAAAATGAACAAACTGTAGAAGACACTAATGAAACAAAGGAAAACAAACCTCGCGGTGAAGGAGGAGGCGGTGGTGGTGGAGGAAAGATATCCCCACTCGGCATGTTCGAATTCAGTAATGAGAGAACCCGCTTCATCCCTGTCATCACTGCCAAGGAAATAGCAGGCATCATAGCTGTTATTTTTTCTTTTATGCTGCTGATGAAACACAAAAAGTAAAGCAATCGGAATCACATGCCCATGGAGGAGGAATGAAGTATCTATTAACAGCTTTGTTGTTATTATTATGTTTATTTTCTTATGCCAATCCATTACCACCCAAACTGATATCCGAGTTCTATATGAATAATGGAAACTGGGCAATGGAACTCTCACCGATTGGAATCAACCTTTCAGTTGGGGATTCCCTCCGTATCTCCAACCAAATCAATACCGTTACTTTTCCTGTGCTTGAGGATTTATCATATGAACAGTGTTTAGTCATCAATTCAACCGAACACCCTTTGGGTATCGACCCAAATTCAGCATTAATCTCGATATCGGTATATGATAACACGACCGGTAATTGGTGGGATAACCTTGATTCCATCATGTTCACTTCCGGTTATCCAAACAACTGTCTTCCTGGTCAATCCCTTGTACAATACGAGGTATCAAACCCGGAGGATACATCTTTCTATCTCGCGGTAGAAGCTACTCCAACACTTGGCACACATCCTTATCAAATCACTTCTTATGGAACTCTCAGCGGTCACATCGATGATATTGGTCATCGACCAATTCCGAATGCCCATATTCATAGACCTGGTATTTTCGGTACAACTGATGGAATTACAGATGCCAACGGAGATTATGTAATGACAGGTTTGGAAGGATTCGCCCAGGTCATTGAAGTTCTCATCAATGATGTCAATTATACAACTACATCCGTAAACGTGATTCCCACACAGAACGTGGTAAAAGATTTTTATCTGACGAATTATGTGCAGAATCAAGATCATACGCAGCAATACACACCCCCTGTCATGATATCCTCAAACCCTCTGTATGCGGTGAATTCTCTCAAGTTCAATTTGGGTAATAGTCCTGTGCAGGGATATAAACTCAAGATATTCAATCTCAAGGGAGAGATCGTTTCCGAACTAATTACTACTCAAACATCAGGCGAACTATCAATGAGATTGCCAAAAGAAATGGCTTCAGGGGTATATCTCTATCGTCTGGATACAATGAATAAGACTTGCGCAAAAGGCAAGATAACAATAATAAAGTAAATCCATGAGAATCATACTTTCAGTCCTTTGCATCTCTATATTCCTTCCCTGCATGGCAATGACCAACATGGAATTCTACAGGGAAGACCTGAATTTTTCCCTGACAAAAGACTATTTTACCGTTGATGGTTATTATTACTTCCGTAATCTTACCGATAAGGAGATCAATATCCTTCTCGCTTATCCATTCCCTTCCGATTCCCTCATGGGAGCAGTGGATTCAGTCTTTGCCCTCGACCACAGCGGAAATAGCATCATGGTGCAGACCAATCAGAAATTCATGAATTTCCGCGTGAACATAGCACCTCATGATTCAACCGTCTGCAGAATCGGTTACATGCAGGAGGTAAGAGATCATTATGCGAAGTACATATTACTAACGACCCGTGCCTGGGGAAAACCCTTTACACAAGTCCATTACCAGCTCATTACAAAGGCAAAAAAAATTACCTGCAGCTATCCGCCAGATCACCAGGATAAGAGAGGTAAATTATACTATTACCAGTGGCACATGACAAATTTCATGCCGGATAAGGATTTTATCATTAAATATTAGAACCTCGCAGAGGTGGCATCTCATAGCCTGAGGTGTCAACCTCAGGTAAACACGACGAATAATCCCAACCTCGCAGAGGTGGCATCACATAGCCTGAGGTGTGAACCTCAGGAAAGCATGATAGATTAAACCTAAACCTCGTAGAGGTGACAGCATGCATAAAGGGGGGCATCATGCCAACATCGTATTGTCATTTGGCTACACATATTATCTTTTCCACCAAAGAACGGTATCGTTTCATAACGAATGAAATCAAAGATGACTTACAACACTATATTGGTGGAATCATTAATAATCATCATGGACAATCCATCATTGTTGGTGGAACAAATGACCATGTCCACATCTTATGTCTTCTACCAAAAGAGATGAGCATCGCAGAATTTGTTCGCTCAATCAAGTCAAATTCAAGTAAGTGGGCTCACGAGAAATACCGTGTGGAATTTGCCTGGCAAACAGGTTACGCTGCGTTTGCCGTCAGTAAATCCAATGTCGAGTCGGTTCGGAATTACGTTTTAAACCAAGAGGAGCATCACAAAAAAGAATCATTCCAAGTTGAATTTGATAAATTCATGAAAGCTCATGGATATACAAATAATGAATGATGTCACCCATAAAGGGTTTGGGGATGATTGGGGATACATCCTCCTGAGGTTTACACCTCAGGCTATGTGCGAACACCCTTGCAGGGTTTGATTGACACAGATCATTTTTCAGCAGAAGGTTTACACCTCAGGCTATGTGCGAACACCCTTGCAGGGTTTGATTGACTCAGAGTATTTATAAGCAGAAGGTTTACACCTCAGGCTATGTGCGGACACCCTTGCAGGGCTTGATCGACACAGAGCATTATCAGCAGAAGGTTTACACCTAATGTAGAATCGAACAACGATCTAAACCTCGCAGAGGTGATAGCACATAGCCTAGGGTGTTAACCCCAGGTTTAGGATTAATGGTTTATTCCCAACCTCGCAGAGGTGACATCTCATAGCCTGAGGTGTCAACCTCAGGTAAACACGACGAATAATCCCAACCTCGCAGAGGTGGCATCTCATAGCCTGAGGTGTTAACCTCAAGTATGGTATGAGGATGAATGAACCCTGTAAGGGTGACATCATGTATGAAGGCGAGGACATATATAAATTGATTATTATATTACTAGTACTGTATGTAATGATATGTTCTCAATTTTGCTCGGATTTGCAAAAGAACAAAAATTACCAACTCACATTGAAAAATAATACAACTTTCAACAGATACTATTTGATGAATTACCAACGAATATAAGTCAACCAACTCTTAAGCATCCGCCAAGCATCCCTCAAGATTCTCTTAAAACCTGGGAGATGGTTGAGAAAAAATTGAGTGATGGTTGAGACTCTTTTTCCAAAATTTGAATGGTGTTTGATAAGTTTATCTTGACAGCCAACTGGTTTGCATTATTTATTGGTTTGTGACGCAAACCATATAATGTATGTTTATTTGTTAATGAATATTTATGGGAGTCTTTATGGAAAGGAAGGATCTGTTTCGGGAACTGGGAATCCAGAGTGTCAGTAGATACGAAACCTCTGATGGTTTTCAAGACATTAATGCAGGTTTGTTACTGATTTGGGTAGTCACTTTATTTCATATCCACTCTGACCGGATTTGGCTATTTGTTGTCATTCCATTGACCTTAGCGGCTTTAATTCTCATCAAACATGTTCGCAAGTCAATAGTAACACCGAGATTAGGAAAGGCTTATTTCACAGCGCAAGCGACAAAGCGTAAAAACGAGTTTATCCAATATGGTTTTCTTTTCCTGCTTGTGCCACTGTTCGTCATATGGGCTGTTGTAGACCCGCAGGGTCTTCCCAGCGAGAATTTGGTTATGTGTTATAATTTCGGTCTGATTCCCAGGAGTTTTGGACACAAGGTCTGGTATATGTTTATCCTTGCATTTCTGCTGGCTCCATGGATATATCCCTATTATAGGCTTCATTATACAAATGTGCTTCTATGTGGTGGCGGACTCTTGATTTTTGTTCTAGTCGCAAAATTCTTTAATAAAAACAAAAAAAACAGTTGGCAACCCTGGACGATACCTGCCCCCAGGAATATTATTCAGTTTATGATAACCTTTGCCGGGGTATTGCTTGTTGAATTCATTCTTTTCACAATTTTCAAGCCTGACTCAGCTTCTTTTATCAAACACGCCCTGTACGATAACTTCATTTTCGGCATCGGAATCATCTCTTCCCTCTACATCATGCTGTTGGGTCTTGGTTATAGACTGAAGAGGATGTACCTGTATGCAGGATTGGTAGCCATTATGTCCTCACTGTCGAATCTAACGATGTCTTTCAAATTTGATCAGTCCCTATTACTTTTATTACCCGGGATTATCATCGTGATTTCCGGTATCAGGATACTTGTAAGTTTTATGAATGAAAATCCCGTAATTATTGAAGACAGCATTCTTGAGGATAAAGTGCTCGATGATACAAATGGATAAGAGAAAGGTGAATAATGAAACAAAATGACGTGATTGAAATAGTTAAACATCAGACATTCTACCAGCATAATGTTGAGAATGGAACTTTGGATATAGCATTGGGAATTATACTAATCTTCTTATCGCTGTCTCTAAAAACGTCACATACTTCCATTAATTTATGGATTCCTTTCTGTGGTTTTACGCCATCTATTATATGGTCACTGAAAAAGAGGTATGTTTATCCCCGCTTGGGTTATGCTGTTTTCAAAGCAAGGGCGAAATTTAATGGGAAGCTTCTGTTAATAGGGATGGGATATTTAATATTTATCACGGTTCTCGGCATTTTATCATTCTCCAGTTATTATCCGAGAAATTTTAACTATTCCTATATGTATCCCTTCACCATACTGGGATTTTCGCTGATGCTGATCGGTGGACTTAGACAAAGTTATAAATTTTATATTTATGCTGCCCTGGTGTTCATGCCAATTGCTTTCCCAGGTCTGTTTAATAACCATAATTCCATCTTTGCCATTTTGACGATGCTGGCACTGGTGTTTACAATTTTCCTGATTGAAAATACGCTTAGGAATACGTCAATTGACCTGGTTCAGGTCAAGCAGCGGTATGTTTCATTTATTCATTATTATATCATTTTCATGGCTGTGATCTTGTTGTTTTATTCCATTCTAAGCGCATTCCATGTTCCTTTAACAAAGACAATCAGCCGCTTTTTTGATAAACATGATTTGATGTTATTTGGAAATCTGGCTGCACTATTCCTTTTGTTCATGGGAATGGCTTTCAGAACTGCAAGATTTGTAATTTACTCTTTATTCCTCATGTTAATCATGTGCCTTCCCTACTTCATTCCTTTTATTCAAGACCGATTAGCATTAATTGTAATTGAGCTTGGTGTCATTATTATAGGCATTGGGATCATATTACTCGTTACATTCATTAAAAAGTACCCGGTTCAGGAGGAACCCAATGAAAACGATTAATAGCATCGAAACGATAAAACAAAACACGTTCATAACCTATAATACTTCAGCAGGTTTGCTAGATATTATGCTGGGTCTTGCTTTGTTATTAGCGAGCTTTTGCTTCTATACTCATACCTTTGCTTTTTTTGCTTTTCTCGGTGCTTTCGGTCCATTACTAATTACTTATCTCAAAAGAAAAGTCGTATATCCCCGTATCGGCGTTGTCTTATTCAGCAAACTTCCTAGCTATCACTATAAAAGGGTCCAAATTGCAGCAGGGTACTTTGCTTTGATCTTTATTCTCGTGATTCTGGCATCAACTTCTGATACAGGTCATTCATTGCTTTTAGAGTTTATTGTCTTAGCATTGTTTATCTTTGGCAGTATCAGGCAAGATGCAAAATACTATCTTTACGGAATTATGATCTATCTTCCCCTATATTTGAATCTGTTTACTTATACAATTCTGTCTCTTGTAATATCCTTAGTTGCTTTGATAACTGCTTTATTTTTAATGGAAAGAGTGACCCGAAAGGGAAAGTTAACGGATACTAAACAGATAAAATCAAGATATCCCCGAGCAGGTCATTATTTTGTTTTGCTGTTGTCAATTTTAGCAGGAATATATCTGGTGTCGAGTGCTTATCAAACACCACTTGCAAGTGGTGTTAATAGTTTCATCTCGATGCATCTGATATTTACGCTCGGTAATTTCGTCGCTCTGGTAATTTTGTTTATTGGTTTGATGTATTTTTCTTTAAGGTTTGTCATCTATTCACTTTTAATCAGCTTGATGGTATTTCTTCCCTATCTTATCAAAGTTCCAAAGAATGGTTTGATGTATATGACCTTGATTCTGGGAGTCTTGATAACTGGGATTGGCATTTTAATCCTCAACAGATTTATGAGAAACAACCCGCTACTGGAGGTAGCAGATGAATCAAAATGACAAGATTGAAGCGATAAAGAACGATACTTTTTCAAAATACAATTCCAGGGATGGAGTACTGGATATAGTTCTTGGTTTCGGAATCCTGTTTTATGTTTTATGTAAGGTGGGAGATTTTTTCACCTTTTTTGCTTTCTTCGGCATATTCGGTCCTATGATAGCCCGGAGACTCCGCGAGAGATTCATCTATCCACGAATTGGTATAGCCTTGTTTCATAAATTACCGAAGAGCCATTACAAGAGAGTCATTCTCATGGGTGCCTTCATTTTAGTCATAACCATGCTTGGTCTTGCCTTGAACTTCCATGATAACAGGATGGTGGTCACAACTTATCAGTTTTCTTATCCATGGGTATTTCTTGCCATAGGTGTATTCATTGCCAGCGGGATTCTACGATATGCAAGGTTCTATATCTATGGTTTGATGATGCTGGTTCCCATGATATTCATCCGTTTATTCAATATGAATCCGATATACCTCATTTCTTCTATTGCATTGCTAGCACTTGCCATTTACATCAGCGAGAGAATGGAGATGAAGGACAGAGCTGAAAACATCAACTATACCATGGATGGATACATGAAATTCGTTCATTACTTCTTCATAATCCTTGCGGTATGTTTTGGTATCTATCTGCTCCTCCGATTGTACGACAGAAGCCTCTACGACAAGATAACCTATATGAAGACGAATTTCATGTCCGTAGTCTTGGGAAGTATCATATCCCTGATACTTACTATGATGGGAATTACCTATCGCGCATACAGGATTGTGGTATATGCGTTCCTGCTTGCCGTTTCCATTTTTATCCCCTTGCTGATTTCCGGTCTTGGAGATCAGATACTGAATTTTCTTGCAATTAGCGGTATCATTGTTCTGATCTCAGGAATCATAGTATTTAGGAATTTCCTGCGGGAAAATCCAGTTATTGAGGTGAAAGATGGAACAGAATGATCCTATTCTTGCGCTGCAGGATAAAGTTCTTAAGCAATATCTGACTGAGCACGGTATCAATGATATTTCGGCTGGAATACTGTTTATGCTTATTGGATTGGGGATTCTCTTCTTTACTTCAGCGATTTATGCGACTGTCATGTATTTAGTCATGTTCTTGGCTTTTTATAAACCGATGTATAAGAAATACGTATACCCAAGACTGGGGAAAATTGGTAATTATCCAAGCTTTTGGTCGGCGCCGGTTCAACCCATAAAGTTCAATGCTAAACTGACTTTCATTTTATTGGCATATTTTATTGGAATCGTATATATGGTGATTGCGTTTGTTATGAAAGATACAAGCAAGCTACCTCCTCAATATCTTTATGCCAATCTCGTGATCGTAATCGTCATGGTAATCCTCATCATCGGGAGCATACTTCCCAAAGCAAGATTATACCTTTATGCTGCCATGGTATTGCTTATTGCTGCATGCCCCCCTATTTATTTTGGGAACATTCCTTTTATAGTAAGAGCGATTTTACTTTTACTAATCGCTGTTTCTCTTTTGGAAATCCTTGTTTTCAAGAAAAGTAAAACTGCTGTAAAAAGGAATATACGATGGGGGTATAATACCGTCCTTTTCCTTGCAACAGGCATTTTATTATTTATGATATTGACCATCGTTCATAGTCCTTTTGTAGAAAATGTAAAACACCTTATCAATCAATTCTTTGGAACAACAGATGATTTATTTATTACTGGTGCTATTTTGACATTACTTGCTGGTGGATTCATAATGAAGGTGACCAGATTCATCATTTATGCCTTTGTAATCTCTGTGTACCTGGTCTTATCCAACTTGATTGCAACCGTAAAAGTACCATTGGGAATTGCTTACATAGGAATAGGTCTCATGTTTTCAATAACAGGCTATTTTATTTTAACACGTTTCATCAGATTGAATCCAGTGCTTGAGGTGACAGATGAAGGGTAAAATTGATGAACCCATGTTAATCACTCGACCT
>DAONDQ010000117.1:0-8823 GCA_035402645.1 Candidatus Cloacimonadota bacterium
GCCGTCATCTTACACCCCCGGCATTTTTTTTATCCCATAACAAAAAAGGTCAGTCGAAAGACTGACCTGTTTTGCTTACCGGACATATTTACCACCCAAAGTCAACACCACCATACAAGTACATTCATATCACAGAAACTTTCAAACTCTTCTATTGACAGAATATAAGAAATACCAAATTTAACTAAATCAATTTGAGTTTTCCCTAACAAAACAGGAGCACGAGATGAAATTTTCCCTGTTCCCGAAATCCTACAAGTTCAATGATCTCTTTATTCAGCAAAATCGTCACATTCTCAAAGCTTCCAAACTCTTGAACGAGATTTTCACCAAGTCGGAGGAAATCCAGCACAAGGTTAAGGAAATTCAATTGATCGAAGCTGAAGGAAATGGAATATCGCGAGAGATCACCCGGCAATTGTCACTTACTTTTATCACTCCACTCGATCGTGAGGATATTCATGAGATCAATGTTGCCCAGGAGGCTCTCCTGAATGTGATCAAGACGATTGCAAATCGCGTGGGACTTCATGATTCCACGACTTTCACCAAACATTCCAAGGAACTGATTTCGAATTTCAACTTCATGATCGAAGAAATCCACAATGTCCTTGAATTCGCTCTTCACAAACAGGATGCTTCCGAGAGTGTCAGACGAGTCAAGACGCTGAAGGAGCTTTCTGATGTTGAACTTCTGCAGGCACTGACTGAAATCTACCAAATTGACCTGACAAGACCCGATGCAATCAAGGATGTGGTTACGTGGACACAGATCTATGATCGTATTGAAAAAGCAATGTTGAGGGCTGAAAACCTGGCGAACATGCTGGAAGGGATTTCCTTAAAATATGCTTAGTTCTGATTTGTTACTATTGCTGATCATCACAATCGCACTACTTTTTGATGTCACAAATGGGATTCATGACTCTGCCAATGCCATAGCAACAGTTATTTCGACGAAAGTACTTTCACCACCGGTAGCAGTTTTGATGGCTGCAGTATTGAACTTTGCCGGTGCTTTCATTGGGACTAAAGTAGCTCATACGATTGGCGGAGGGATAGTCAATCCGGACTTGGTGACAGGGTGTCAGTCTATTATTCTTGCTGCGTTGTTGGGGGCAATTTCATGGAACTTATTTACTTGGAGGCTTGGCTTGCCTTCCTCATCTTCCCATGCGCTGATCGGCGGATTGATTGGAGCAACGATCAATTATCGAGGATGGGGTGTACTGCATTGGCATAATATCATCGATAAAATCATTATCCCTTTATTTGCTTCTCCCATAGCAGGATTCATCGGTGGATACCTGTTGATGCTGCTGATCACAGCCATATTTAAAAATGCAAATCCCCGGAAATCAAGTAAGACTTTCCGTAGATTACAGATTCTCTCTTCCGGGTTCATGGCAACCAGTCATGGTATGAACGATGCGCAGAAGACAATGGGAATTATTACCCTGGCTCTATACTCATTTAATCACCTATCAGTAATGACGATCCCCACCTGGGTAAAGCTTGCCAGTGCCACAGCGATGTTTATTGGCACTGCTACGGGTGGATGGAGAATTATCAAGACGATGGGGCATGGGATATTCAGAATGGAGCCAATCCATGGTTTTGCTGCAGAAACTGCATCGGCAACGGTCATTACCACAGCATCCTATTTCGGTGCCCCGATCAGTACAACGCATGCCATCACTTCTTCAGTAATGGGAGTTGGTGCATCGAAAAGATTTTCCGCTGTCCGTTGGGATACCGTGAATAAAATCGTATTTGCGTGGATCGTGACAATTCCCGCAGCAGCCTTGACCACAGCCTTCTTATTTGAGATCATACGCTGGCTACATTTAGTGAAGTAACATTCCAAGACGCTCAAAACTGGTGATTTGAGTTTTTCCTGGTTTTATCTATGAAATAAAGAAAACCTTGACACTTAAAGCTGAAATTTTAAAGAGAACGAATATTATCCATTAATGGAGGTAAAAAAATGGCTAAAATGACCAAAGTCCAATTCCTGAAAAAAGTTGCTGAACGTAATCCGAATCAGCCTGAATTCATTCAAGCTGTAACGGAAGTGGTGGATTCCATATGGGATGCATACGCTGCAAATCCTGCATATGTGAAAGCCAACATCCTTGAAAGAATCATTGAACCTGATCGTGCATTGATTTTCCGTGTGCCATGGATGGATGACAAGGGTGAAATCCAAGTCAACCGTGGTTTCCGCGTTGAATTCAACAATGCAATCGGACCTTACAAGGGCGGAATTCGTTTCCATCCTTCCGTAAATCTTTCCATTCTGAAGTTCTTGGGATTCGAACAGATTTTCAAGAATTCGCTTACAACCATCCCAATGGGTGGTGGTAAGGGCGGAAGTGACTTTGATCCCAAAGGCAAATCCGATAATGAAGTGATGCGCTTTACCCAGTCCTTCATGCTGGAACTGTTCCGTCTGATCGGACCTATCACTGACGTTCCTGCCGGTGATATTGGTGTTGGCGGACGTGAAATCGGTTTCATGTTCGGTATGTATAAAAAGATTAAGAACGAATTTTCCGGTGTTTTGACTGGTAAAGGTCTTTCCTATGGTGGAAGTCTGGTTCGTCCAGAAGCAACCGGTTATGGCTGCGTTTATTTTGCAGAAGAAATGCTGAAGACCCAGAAAAAGAGCTTCAAGGGATTGAAAGTTCTCGTTTCCGGTTCCGGTAACGTTTCTCAGTATGCCATCCAGAAATTGAATCAACTTGGTGGTACAGTTCTCACAGCATCCGACTCTGAAGGTTATATATATGATCCTAAGGGTATTTCCGGTGCTAAGTGGGAATATCTCATGGACCTTAAGAACAACAAACGCGGTCGTATTAAAGAATACGCAACCAAATATGCAAAAGACGGCGTGAAATTCTTCCCTGGCGAACGTCCTTGGAACAACAAGGCTGATGTTGCTCTTCCATGCGCAACACAGAACGAAATTGATGACAAGGATGCAAAGAATCTGTTGAAGAATGGTGTCTTCTGTGTTTCTGAAGGTGCTAACATGCCTTCAACACCTAAGGCAGTTGAACTCTTCATCGAAAAGAAGATTCTTTATGGACCGGGCAAAGCTGCTAATGCCGGTGGTGTGGCAACATCCGGATTGGAAATGTCACAGAACTCTGCACATACTTCATGGACACGTGAGAAAGTTGATGAAGAACTGCACAACATCATGATCAAGATTCATGAGCAGTGCGTACGTGAAGGCAAAGAAGGCAAGTTCGTAAATTATGTGAATGGTGCCAATATTGCCGGTTTCAAGAAAGTTGCAGATGCAATGCTCGCTCAAGGTCTTGTTTAAGATCATCTAAAAATCAAAACATAGAAACTGCCGACTTTAGGGTCGGCAGTTTTTTTATAGGAAAAATAGTGAATAACAATTATATTTATTTTTGGCGTGAAATTTGTATATAGATAAAGAAAAAAGCCAAGCAGGAGAATATGAAAAAACTATTAGTCATTTTAGGGATCATGATAATTCCTATTATTTTATTTGGGGTATATCATAAAGTAAGTTCTTATCAGCCGAACAATATGTCGGTAAACATTCATTATGCAAATGGAAGTGTTTTTGTTCCCTTGGCAGAGGTGGGCTTCATTATACTTGATGTTTCTGATCCGCATGATCCTCAGTTATTAAATACTACCTTCATTGAGGGTAATTGCAGGCAAATTATAGCTGGAAATGACAAGGCATATGTTTTAGTAAATTCCTCATGTGTTTTAATATACGATATTACTGAACCCAGCCAACCACAATTTGCCAGTCAGTATCTTTCAACTAATTATATAGAATCAATAGCCACATACGGTAATTTACTTTATCTTGCTATGGGATCATCTGGTGTATTGGCGCTAAATACCACTAACCCGTATAATCCTATTGAAAATCATATAACTGAGATATCTGGCGACGTGATTTCTGTTTCACCGAAACGTGATGAAGCATATGCTGTTTGCAGAAATGGGATGATATATGCAATTGACGAATCAAATCCTTTATATCCGATCTTACAGTTTACTTATTCCCTGAATCAACGTGTTCAACAAATAACTTGTACAGATTCATATGTGTATACCTTAAGTAATGGGGATACGCATTTCATTAATGGTTACAAGATAATGGATGACAATTCATTATTGTTACAGGATACAATTACAATGCAAGATTCTATCGGTTCATTTACCTGCTTTGGTGATATGGTCTATTATACGACAAGAGAATCGATTCTGTATTGTTCTCACTGGAGTGATTCGGATAGTCTCAAAGTCGATGGATTCTATCAATTATCTTCCCAGGTAAATTCGATAGTCAGTTCTGATAATCTTGTATATACTGCTGCGGATAATTCGGGTATTCAAATTATTGATATGGCGGACGCAGAAAACAACGAAATTCTTGATACATTTGAATCACCCCAGGGAACCAGCAGTTATGCTTTTGCAGATGATTACCTTATTCAGTCTGATCCCAGTTCTCTTCATTTTCTCGAATATTCTCAACAGGATTCTTCAAGTTACGTTGGGGAGTTACAATCCTTGGGGAATTTACATTGTATGCTTGCAAATGGTCATTTTCTGATTGGAGCAATTGATTATCAGGGAATCTATACAATCGATATTTCGGACGTATATCATCCACAAATCATAAGTCATTACGATATCAATGACAAGATCAATTGTGACCTGATACAAAACGGTAAGCTTTATGTAGGAACCGATTTCACCGGTTTATATATATTCAATATTTCTGATTCTGCTCATCCAGCTTTTACGGGAAGGTATATAACATCTTCACCTTTTAAGCATATCACGATCTCTGAAAACTGCCTATACGGGGCAATGGGTGATTATGGTGTTTATGTCATAGATATCTCAAATGCTAGTCAACTATACAGATTAGGAACTATCCGTGTATCAGATTCTGCAAATGATATCGCAGTTTATCACAACATGGCATATATAGCGAATGGAAAACTTGGAATAGAAATTATCGATATGACAAATCCTACACATCCCGAATTCGAAAATAACATTCTTTCGCATACAGTTACCACCGTAAATAGTTTAAAATTATATCAGGATACCCTTTTAGCATCAGATTCATTCTGGAATGAAATCGTTTTCTACAATCTTTCGAGCTATTCAAATCCGGAAGCGTATTACAAGATACTCTGGAATCTTCCAACATCTGAAATGTATATTTTTGATGATAAATTATATACAA
The DNA here is from genome assembly GCA_035402645.1 of Candidatus Cloacimonadota bacterium. GTDB lineage: Bacteria > Cloacimonadota > Cloacimonadia > Cloacimonadales > DAONDQ01 > DAONDQ01. The sequence goes on from DAONDQ010000117.1 coordinate 5,264, forward strand.
ATAACGGAAAATATGGCTTAAATTCGTTTAGTTTAGGCCAGGTGACCAATAATGATGATATCATGGCTGATGTGATTGATATGAAGATATTTCCCAACCCGTTTCATGAAACAACGAGTATCCAGCTGAATTTGAAAAACAACAAAGAGACAAGGCATGTTCAAATATATAATATCCGGGGACAGTTAGTGAAAGAATACAAGAAAATCGGGAATCGTGATAACCGGATCGTATGGGATGGTACAAATAAATTGGGACAGCGAGTGTCTTCCGGTGTTTATTTATGCAGAATCAAAACAATGTCAGGAATACTAACCAAAAAAATTATGTTCATCAAATAGGAAGTCTCTCATACAAAGGGACAAATCAAAAGATTTGCCCCTTTTTCTATGTCTCATTGTGATGTCAACTCCTACCCAATATTCATAGAACTATGACAAAACGGGAAACTCAATCTTATGAAAGATAGTCTTCAAGCAATGCAATAAAACTGTGTTATTAGATGAAATCTAATTATAATCGACATTCCAAGGTTAACTAATACTGTCTATTCAAAACTTCTAACAATTAATCAATATGGTATCTAAATTGTATATATAGGGATAACTCCATGGTCTGTAAGGATAGATGGAGGGGGGGAAACTTTATGAAAAGAAATGTAATCATTTTCTATCTTATCCTTCTGATATTGATAGTCAATACTCAGCGTGGATATTGTGCCAGTTTTGTCAGAGAATATGTTAATTTTAAAGCTCTAACAACTTCGAAGCTGAATTTCTTATTGAAGTCTGGCGCTAAGATCAATGAGAAGGATAACTCAGGTAAAACACCTCTCATGCTTGCTATTATCAATGAAGCACCGACCGATATCGTACAGCAAATGATTAATAGAGGTGCGAAAATCAACAGCAAGGATAAATCAGGTACTAATGCCGCGATCTATTGTATCAAGACAGGAAAGAATGCTGATATTCTCAGATTGTTATTAGGAACCAAAGGTTATGTAAATGTTACCGATAAATCAGGAAAAACTGCTCTTATGTATGCTTGTATGAATGCTGATCCGGAGATGATGCATATAGTTCTTTCTTCATATGATTATAAACTGAATGATCATGATAAAGAAGGAATGACAGCGTTATCACAAGCAGCAATGGTTCAGGATGCACCTGAAATTGATGCCTTAATTTCTGCAGGGGCTGATATTTCAGTAAATTATGAACTGGGAAATGCAAAGAAACCGATGCTTGTAACACTCTTGATGCTGGCTTCTATATATAATCCCCATCCTGATGCAATTAGGGAATTGATAAGGGTGGGCGGTAAAATTGATGAAAAAAGCTCAACTGGCTTGAATGCATTAATGCTGGCTGCGATGTATAATAAAAACCCCAAGGTCCTTGACGTTTTCAAGGAGTATGATGCGGATTTCAATATTCGCTATATTGACGGCAAATCACTCTTCATGCTTGCCGCCTGTCAGAACAAGAACCCTCAGGTTTTACAGCATTTGATTGAATTGGGGACTGATTATCAAGAAGTGAGTGGAGATGGTACCAGCGCATTAATGATGGCAGCTCAATATAATCCGAATCTGGAAGTCCTAATGGCACTAAACAAAATAGGTTTGGATTATACAACAAGGGATAAACGTGGAGAGACATTATTAATGTATGCTTCCCGCAATCGTAACCCTGAAATAGTGAAATTTCTTTTACAGAGAGGAATGTTTGTGAATGAAAGGGATTATGATTCTTGGACCGCTTTGATGCATGCCGCAAGTTTCGGAACGAATCCAGAGGTTGTAAAAGTTCTGCTCGCTTTCGGAGCTGATCCTAAAATGAAAGATAAAAACGGCAGGACAGCATGGGATCATATACTCTGGACATCCAATCAACTCCGCAATTTCAAGCAGGATAATGGAGTTATGATGAATTCAGATGTTAATGAGTTACTATATCTTGCGCAGTCGAAAAAGGAGTCCGCTGATATAAAACCTTGTAAAAACTGAGGATTTTATAAGACATATTGAAGCATCGCAAAAAAATGAGAAATGCTGCCACCTAACACAAAGAGATGCCAAATAGTGTGATGATAGGGTAATTTCCTCCAAAGATAGAAAGTGATGCCAAAAATATAGGAAGCACCTCCAATCAGTATCCAAGTGATAACAGCGTGAGGAACATGGTGTAACACTGGTTTGATGGCAAGGATAATGATTAGGCTCATTGCAACGTATATGATGGGAGATACCATTTTCATTTTGCCCAGGAAAAAAATCTTCATAAATATCCCTATGAATGTAAGTCCCCAAATAATCCCAAATATTGACCATCCCCATCCACCCCGCATGATGAGAGTGATTGGTGTGTATGTCCCTGCAATGAGAAGAAAGATGGAAGAATGATCAAGTATGCGGAATAATCTCTTGATGGTTTGATTTTGAAAACTGTGATATAATGTTGAAACAATATATAAGAGAATCATCATTGCACCATAAATACTAAACCCGACGATCTTCCAGGCATCTTTTTGGTGTGACGCAAAAACGACCAACAATACGAGTGCTGTAATGCTTAATCCGATACCAATTCCATGTGTTATGGCATTGGCGATCTCCTCTCCCAAACTCTGCTTGGGGGATAAAGGCACATTATCAAGTATACGTGATTTTTTTTTACCAATGTTATTCATTTATTCTATCCTTTTAATATTACTTTTCCAAGCGGATTTCTTTTCTGTCAACTGCAAGTTTTATAATAAATATTGTACTTATGAAAAAAATAACTTGTCACAATTTCTCAATTTAATATTTTTAAACTGTCTAGAGAGCATGAATATTAATCGCATCGATATAGGAAAGGAGGTTATGGTTTCACTTGATAAGTAAACATCATTGTTGATTGTTTAGCTGATACGGTGAATCATAATATTCCATAAAAGGAGATACGATGCAACTCCATGCTTTTCGAGATACACATTTATCTATACAAATATATAGTAAATCAATTCTCCTTTTTAATCACAAAATCTCCAGTATGCTGTCTTTCTATAAACGAGAGGGTATTCTCTAAAAACCGAAATATTAGGGACAATTCTCTTTGTGCTCCACGAAGCCTGATAAGGCTTTTGCAAAGGAATTGAGGTTCTCCTGGCGATCTTATAGATCGCCAGGTTTTTTATAAGACAAAGAACCCGAAAATACCTTGTATTATATAATCACCTGATCGCTTAATTGATAAGCATAGAATTGGGCAATATGAACAATCCTATAATTTGATTATATGATATGAAAATTCATCGTCTTGACAGGATTTGTTATCTCAAAAGAAGCTATGCATAGTTTTGAATCATCCTGGGCGCAGTTAACACATAGTGTAGAATCAATTATATCTGTTCGAGCTCCTGTGATCCTGCTGCTTTCATGAACATGTCCAAACAAACCGAGAAGAGGATTATGCTCTTCAATAAATTTTCTTATTGCAATACTTCCAATATGGACATCGAGCGGTGCATGATCAAAGAATTTGCCATCCAATGCCGCACGATCAAGTAGAGTA